>JALGVN010000069.1 GCA_025774645.1 bacterium | reverse complement strand
CTCCGTCGAACGCGGGGTCCGCGAGCCTGACGGCGGTGTCGGCGCCCTTGGCCAACCCCATCCGGAGCACCTCGTCCGAGGACTCCGGGCCGAGCGTGACCACGGTCACCTCGCCGTCGGTCTCCTCCTTCAGGAGGAGCGCCTCCTCGAGCGCGTAGTTGTCCGGTTCGTTGATCTGGAACGCGAGCCCTTCCTCCACGACGCTCTTCGAGTCGCCGCCGATCTTGAGATCGGCCTCTGCCGTGTCGGGCACGCGCTTCACGCACACCACGATGTTCATGCTCGTCCGTCCTCCCGCTAGAGCGCCGAGGCCGCGAGTTCGGCCAGGTCAGCGATCTGGATTCTCTCTTCGTTGCCGCTCGTCTTGACGGCGTCCTCGAGCGTCAGGAGACAGAAGGGACACCCCGTCACGATGAGGTCCACGCCGAGGTCGACCGCGTCGTTGACGCGCGTCTCGGCCAGCCGCTCTCCCCTCTCGTCCTCCGCCTCGACCCACATCCTCCCGCCGCCGCCCTCGCAGCAGAGCGCGCGCTCCCTCGAGCGGTCGAGCTCGATGAACTCGACGCCCGGTATCCTCTCGAGAACGGTGCGCGGCGCATCGTAGATGCCGTTGTGCTTCCCGAGGAAGCACGGGTCGTGGTAGGTGACCTTCTTCTCCGCGCGGCCGCCGAACGTGAGCTTGCCTCCGTCGAGGAGCTCCTCCAGGAGCTGCGAGTAGTGGACGACCTCGCAGCCGAGGTCTCCGTACTCGTTCGCGAACGTGTTCATGCAGTGCGGCGAGCTCGCGACGATCCGTCCGACCGAGTGCGCCGAGAAGAGCTCACGGTTGCCCTCCGTCAGAAGCTCGAAGAGACCCTCCTCGCCCATCCGCTTCACCTCGTTCCCGCAGCACGATTCACTCGTGCCCAGGGTCGAGTACGAGAGGCCCGCCGCCTCGAGGAGCGAGTGGAGCGCGCGCGCCACCTCCTGCACGCGGGGGTCGTACGCGGGCGTGCACCCGACGAACCAGAGGAGCGGCACTTCCTCGCCCTCGGCCGCCACGGGGACCGCCACCTCGTCCGCCCACTCCATCCGCTTCTCCCGCACGCGGCCCCACGGGTTCCCGTGCTTGAACGTGCTCTCGAGCGCGTCGCGGATGGTCGGCGTGACGCGGCCCTTCTCGATCGCCTTCGACCGGAGCCCGATCACGAGCTCCATGGGCTTCACGCCCTTCGGGCATCGCTCCGTGCAGTTCGAGCACGTCGTGCAGTTCCAGGCCTCGGGGCGCTCCTGCGCGTCCTTCGGCCCGGGCCCGATCATGCCCTCGTAGACGAGCTTCCTGATGTTCAGGTACGTGCGGAGCGAGACGGGACAGCCCGCCGTGCAGCGTCCGCACTGGATGCACCCGAGGAGTTCGTATGTCTCGGAAAGCGTCGGCTTCGCCAGTCTCAGGCCCTCCTGACTTCGGCGCGCTGTCTCGGCGCGCTACTTCAGCACGTTCCGCGCGATCACGAGCTTCTGTATCTCGCTCGTGCCCTCGTAGATCTCGATGATCTTCGCGTCCCGGTACATCCTCTCGACGGGGTAGTCCTTCGAGTAGCCGTTCCCGCCGTGGATCTGGACCGCCCTGCGCGCGACGCCGACGACGACCTCCGCCGCGAAGTACTTCGCCATCGCGGCCTCGCGGGTGAACCGCGCGACTCCGGCGTCCTTCATCGAGGCGGCGCGATAGACGAGGAGGCGCGCCGCGTCGGTCTGCGTGGCCATGTCGGCGAGCATGTCCTGGATCATCTCGAACTCGCAGATCGGCTTCCCGAACTGCACGCGCTCCTTCGAGTACTTGACCGCCGCGTCGATCGCGCCCTGCGCGATCCCGACGCCCTGCGCCCCGATGTCGATGCGGGAGACGTCGAGCGTTGTCATGACGACCTTGAACCCGCCGCCGACCTCGCCCAACACGTTCTCCGCGGGCACGATGCAGTCGTCCATGATGAGCTCGCAGTTCCCCGTCGCCCGGATGCCCATGAGGTTCTCGTGCTTGCCGACGCTGAACCCCTCGAACTCCTTCTCGACGATGAACGCCGTCATGCCCTTGTGCCTCTGCTCGGGATCCGTGTACGCGAAGACGACGAACGTCCCCGCCTCCGTCCCGTTCGTGATCCAGCACTTCGTCCCGTTCAGCCGGTAGTTGTCGCCCTCGAGGACGGCCGTCGTCTCCATCGACGCGGGGTCGGAGCCGGCGTTCGGCTCGGTGATGCCGATGGCGCCGAATTTCTTCCCCGAACAGAGGTCCGGGAGGTACTTCTTCCTCTGCTCCTCGGTTCCGAAGTGATGAATCGGGAACGCCGCGAGTGAGTTGTTGACCGCGAGGATCACGCCGTGCGAGGCGCAGACGCGCGACACCTCCTCGACGATGATTGCGAGCGTCGTGAACCCGAGCCCCGCCCCGCCGTACTCCTCAGGGATGATGACGCCGAGGAGCCCGAGCTCCCCCATCTTCCTGAGCGTCGCCGTGGGGAACTCGCGGCTCTCGTCGATCTCCGCGGCGATGGGCTCGAGCTCCTTCACGGCGAACTCGCGCACCATGTCGCGGATCATCTTCTGGTCCTGAGTCAGGGTAAAGTCCATTCCCTAGGCTCCTTTGCCCGTAGTGGTCGGCCCGGCGCGGGTCCCGGGGTGCGTCCCCGGGCGCGCGACCGTCAGCCGCCTTCGCTGATGCTGTCCAAGACCTCTCGTGCGATCTGATATGGGGAGCGCTGTCCCTTCCCGACGTCGCCCACCATCGTGTCGAGGCCGGTCTCGCCGCCCAGCCGCTCGAGGAGCTTCCTCTCGAGCGTGTCGACGACGATCGACCTGACGAGCGACTTCAGGTGCTCCCGTCTTCTCTCTTCAAGAAGTCCGTTCGAGACGAGGAAGTCGCGGTGCGATCGGATCGCCTCCGCGAGCTCCGCGATGCCCTCGCCGGTCGTCGCAACGCTGAGGAGGACCGGTGGCGACCAACCCGACGGGTCCTCCTTCAGCGACAGCATCGAGGTGAGCTCAGCGACGGTCATCTCCGCGCCCTCGCGGTCCGCCTTGTTGACCACGAAGATCTCGCCGATCTCCATGAGCCCGGCCTTCATCGCCTGGATGCTGTCGCCCGACTCCGGCACGAGGACGATGACCGTCGTGTCGGCCGCCTCGGCGATGTCGAGCTCCGACTGCCCGACGCCCACGGTCTCCATGATGACGTAGTCGAGACCGGACGCGTCCATCGCGGACGCGACGCTCCGCGCGGCCCGCGCGAGGCCCCCGAGGCCGCCCCGCGTCGCCATGCTCCGGATGAAGACACCTTCCCTGACACCGAGGCGCTGCATTCTAATTCGGTCGCCGAGGAGGGCGCCTCCCGTGAACGGGCTCGTGGGGTCGACGGCGATGATGCCGACGGTGTCTCCGGCGTCGAGGTAGCGCTCGGTGAGCGCGTCGACCATCGTGCTCTTCCCGGCTCCGGGGGGACCCGAGATGCCGATGCGGTACGCGGCTCCGACACGCGGGTAGACCGCGCCCAGGAGTTCGAGCCCGCGTTCGTCCTCGTCTTCGATCCAGGAGATCGCTCTCGCGAGCGCGACCGTGTCGCCGCTCAGCATCCGCTCGACGAGAGCCTCGACGCCAACGTCCCTCACGTCGTTCCCCTCCGCCCGCCCGCGCGGCGGGCGCGCGTCAGAATTCGATTCCCTCGCGCGCCTCGACACCGGCGTCGTAGTGATGCTTGATCTTCAGCACTTCGCTCACGAGGTCGGCGACCATCACGATCTCGGGGTGGGCCGACCGCCCGGTGAGCACGAGCTCGACGTGCGGGGGCCTGGCCTGGATGAGCTCCAGCACCTGCTTCAGGCTCACGAGACCGAAGTCGAGCGCCACGTTGATCTCGTCGAGGACGACGAAGTCGTGCTCGCCCCCGGTGACGACCTCGCGCGCCCGCGCGATGCCGGCCTGCGCCAGTTCGACGTCGACCTCCGCCGGGTTCTGCTTGTCGACGAACTCGTCGCGGCCGCACTGCTCGATGACGAACCCCGACAGCCGGCGAGCGGCGTCGAGCTCCCCGTAGTTCGAGCTTCCCTTCATGAACTGGATCACGTAGACGCTGAGCCCGTGGCCGACCGCGCGGAGGGCGAGACCCAGCGCGGCGGTCGTCTTGCCCTTCCCGTCGCCCGTATAGACCTGCACGGTTCCGTGCCTCTCCGGCACAGGCGCCTCCACGAATGGGGTCGCTGTCCGGCCTCAACGGGCCTGGGACTCGGTATCCGAGACGCGCGGGCGGCGGCGGGCGCCCGCGCGGGATGGCATGCTCTAAAGCCCCGAAATACTATCAGAAGCGGGGATTCGCGTCAAGACGGAGTCCCACCCTACCCCTCCGGCCAAGGGAGGGCCGGAGATCGACCATCATTGCGTCATTTGTGAATCCCTACTCAATAGACTGTGCGAAGATGTCGAAATAACCCTTGCCATGTGGAGACGAGAAGTGGTATGATAGAGACGTCGGAAGCTTCCCCTGTCTGTCGAGGCGGAGGCGTCCATCACCAAGTTCCATTCACGGTGACAATGCGGTCCCCGCGCGAGCGAGGGACCTCCGGCACGCAACATGCGCTGCAGCGAGGGCCGGCGGTTCTGTGCGGGGTCCGCGAGAAGCGGAGGAGTCACCTCGACTCAGCGCGCGTGATCCGGTGAAAGGAGGTGAGCGGGGGCATCGGATTCGCAACAAGAATGTGTTGTTCCGCGGAGCATTAGCGAGTGAGTTGAGACAGGGAGGCAAGACAGATGAAGAAGCTGCTAATTGCTGTTGCGATCCTCGCCATCGCGGTGCCGGCCATGGCCCGCGAGATCGAGGGCGCGTTCGTGGATCTGGTCGACCCGGCGGCGAATGAGCTCGTTCCCGGCGCGACCATGACCCTCAAGTTCATCGTCCAGAACGACTCGCAGGACGCCGAGTGGATCACCGACTGCCACATCTCGTTCCCCGACGGCTTCGTTCTCCACGAGAGCACGATGGCCTACGACATCATCTCGGGGACGAGGCCGAACTGGGACACGTACGTCCCGCCGGTCGACCACACGGCGATCTACGAGGACAATAACGGTGGCTACGGCGAGATCTACTCGACCGAGTTCACCCACGTCTACATCGACGTCACCATCCCCGACCAGCTCTACGGATGCATCTATTGGTCGCTGTGGGGAGATGACTACGGCGAAGAGCCTCACTGGGTCTGTGGCTGCATCGACATTGGCTTCAGCGCCGTCGAGGACGCGACCTGGGGTTCCATCAAGGCGATGTACAGGTAGTCCGAGCACCCAACAAGCAGTACTGCTTATGGAGAGCCCCGGCCATGTGGCCGGGGCTCTCTTTCTTGGCCCCGGCTTGCCGCGGGACCTGGTTCGGGCTCCACCCCGGTACCCTCAATCTCGCTACATAGCTCCCACCCACCGCCCCCGGCCGCGACCCGAGAGCACGCCCGGAGGCACCCTCTCCGCCTGTTTCCTCGTCTGAAGCCTCCCAATCACTTCCCGAAGCTCTCACCTAACTCTTGACAAGTTCTGTTAGCCGTGATATCCTGAGTATAGAGGTCTGGCGACTCTCTGATTACAGACGGGCCATCGGGCCCACGGTTCGAGGGACACAATCCACGACCTGGACTGCCCTGCTCCTCTCAGGGGAGCGCAGCAATGGAAGGAGGGCAGCCCCAGGAATGAGTACGTCGACGGCACCGTGCTATGCACGCTGCCGTCTGCTCGCAGGAGGGACAGCTGCAAGATCGCAGACCCGGATGCAGGCAGATTAGGAGGATGACGATGAAGGTCCTGATAGTAGCAATCGCGATTCTCGCACTCTCGGTCACCGCGGGCGCACGTGAGATCGACGGCGCGTTTGTGACGCTTGTGTCGCCGCCGCCGCTGGACATCGTGCCCGCGACGGTAATGACGTTCATCTTCTGGGTCCAGAACGACTCAGGCGATGCCGAGTGGCTCAGCAACATCCACATCACCTTCCCCGACGGCTTCAACCTCGTCGAGCCCTCGATGGGCTTCGCGGAGATCACTGGCGGCCGCCCCGACTTCGTCATGACCGTCGACGGCCAGATTGCTCAGTGGGACGACGGCAACGCCGGCTACGGCGAGATCTACAGCACGGAAGGCACGGAGGTCTGGGTCGACGCGTTCGTCCCGGGCTGCTACGACTGCGGTGAGATGTACTGGGAACTCTGGGGAGACATCTGGGGCGAGGAGCCTCACTACGTTGACGGGGTCATCGACCTCTGCCCCTCGCCCGTCGAAGAGTCGACATGGGGATCAATCAAGGGACTCTACAGGTAGGAACACCCTCGACGCGACCTGAGACGAAGAAAGGCCCCGGCATGAAACTGCCGGGGCCTTTCGCATATGGTGGAGGCGGCGGGAGTCGAACCCGCGTCCGAAAGCGATTCCACACGGACCTCTACATGCTTAGCCCGATCTTTGGATCTCGCCCTCCGGGTCTCCTTCGGGCGGGATACCCGGTGGGCCAGCCACCGTAAAGAGTTCGCCTCCTCACCCAGCGGCAAAGTTCGGAGACTATCCCGCGTGTGCGACGCCCCATCCCGGCCCCACGGGCAAAACCGGGTGGGACGCGTCTACTCTAGTTAGCAGACGTATGCCGGTGTGTAGTCGGCAGTTGAAAAGTTCCCGCTTGTTTAACGAGCCAGCGGGACCTCGGCATGCCATCCGTGTTTCTCTCACCCTCGTCGAAACCGGATCGCCCCCATATGTCGATATCAATGAGCTCAGGCGCGTGTCCGCGCCAATTCCAATCTACCGCAGTCATCGCGGGGAGTCAAGGTGTCGGACCGGTCTCCGAGACGGGTCCGCGGGATCAGTCGATATCGCGCTGGGAGAGCGCGCGGAAGTACTGGTACCTCACTCCCTCCCGCTCGACGAGCGCCTCGAACGCCTCCCTGATGCTGTCGGGGTCCGTGAGCGTCGGGTCGTACTCGACGATCGCGGAGTTGTTGCGCGCGTAGGTCGTAACGCTGATCATCCCCGGAATCTCGGCGGTCATCTTCACGAACCCCATCGAGGTGCCTCGGCAGCGGACGCCCTCGACGATGTACTCGACGCTCCGCACTTCCGCAGGGCGCTCCACCTCGAACGGGAAGACGAGGGTCGGCACGCGGTAGAGGTTCGCGGTGGCGAACGCCGCGACCACGAGCACCGCGATTGCCGTGGGGATGATGATCACTTTCCGCATGTTGACTCTTCCTTCCGCGACGCCGGGGGCCGCGCCGGTCTCCCGGCTACTTGCCGTAGCACGAGAGCTCAAGCGCTCCCTTCTCCGGACATTCGACCACGCACTCGAGGCAGTTGGTGCAGTTCCGCGCCGTCACCTCGATCTCCTGCGAAATCGGGATCTGGTGCGGGCACACTCGATCGCACTCGCGGCAGTCCGTGCACGCCTCGGGATTCCGCCGGATCCGGAGCCCGCCGTAGCGAGAGAGCGGGTCCATGACGGCGCCGAGCGGGCACAGGTACCGGCACCAGAAAAACGGCACCAGGACGGCGGCCGCGAGGATCGCGAAGAGAATGTAGAAGCTGAACGCCGCGGTCCCGTGGCCGCCCCACGTGAACAGGATGTAGAACGGATCGTACGCGCGGAACCCGAGGTCACCTTTCCAGACCGTCCACGTGAGCGCCAGCGCGCCCACAAGCACGACGTACCTGAGGTTCATCGCCAGGCGGTCGGGGCGGTCCGGCAGATGGAACGACCGGCCGACGACCTTCCGGCCCGCGCGGGAGAGCCACTCGCTCACCGTCCCGAATGGACAGACCCAGCTACAGAACGACTTCTTGGTCGCGATCGTGAGCACGAACACCGAGACCATGAGGGAGACGTTGAGCTCGGTCAGGCGGCACGTGTATTGGCCATACCGCGCGAGCGGGAAGAGCGCGGCGACGCCGCCGAAGGGGCAGTACGCCTCGCAGGTGTTCGGCGTCAGTCCGGCGAGCCCCCTCACCATGAGGGCGACCGTTCCGGCGAGAAACGCGATCTGGACGAGCGCGCGAAGCACCCTCACATCTCTTCTCCTGTGACCTCCGCCCACATCGACTCGAGCGACTCGCGGAGCCCGATTCCGGACTCCCACCCCAGTTCCTTGATTCTCGATACGTCGGCGCGGACGACCGGCACGTCGATCTTCCTGAGCCGGGCGTCCTCGACCTCGACCGGCACGTCGATGCCGGCGACCGAGAGGAGCTCGTCGATGACCTCCCGGACCGAGACGTCGCGTCCGGACGCTACATTATACACCGAGCCCGCCTCCCCGCTCTCGAGAATCACGTCGAGCGCCGCCACGGCGTCGCGGACGTCGACGAAGTCTCGCCGGGCCGTCACGAGCCCGACCTTCAGCCGATCGGCTTCGCCTTCGCGGACTCGGGCCAGCTGGTGCACGAACGTCATGGGCACGAGGTCCTTCGGCTGTCCCGGACCGAGGAGATTGAAGATCCTCGCGAGGACGATCGGGAGTCCCGTGCCGACCGACATAGAGAGGGCGACGTACTCCTGCGCGACCTTGCTCACGGCGTAGGCGGTCACTGGACGAAGGGGCTGTTCCTCTGGAATGGGAAGGTCGCCCTCCCCGATCACCCCGTACATCGCGGCCGACCCCACCTGTACGATGCGGGTGTCCGTGAGACACGTCGCGGAGAGCGCACCGTAGAGACGCGCGGTTCCGACAACGTTCACGTCGAGGTAGACGTCGAGGTCGGCGCCCCCGATCAGGCTCGCGAGATGCACGACCCCGGTCGGCTTGCACTCGTCGACAAGCGCCCGAACGGCGCCGCGGTCACGCAGATCGACCCGCCGATAGTGGTCGCACACGAGTCCGCCCGGGTCGGGCCGCTCGCTCGTCGCCCAGAGCTCGGTGACGGGGTGTGAGTCCCGGAGACGGCGGAGCGTCCAGGCCCCGACAAAACCGGTGGCGCCCGTCACGAGCACGCGATCGTACGTCATCGGTGAACTTCCTTCTCGGGGGTGCGTGGCGGACGCGGCCTGCGGGCTCAACCCGGGGGTTCAGCCCAGAAGCCGGTCGCGGATCTTCTCGAAGTCCTCGTTCGCGCGGTCGTAGTCGTCGGGCCGGCCGATGTCGAGCCAGTAGCCGTCGTACGGATAGGCCCGGACGTCGAGTCCGTTCTCTATGCTCGCGATCATGAGGTCGTCGAACCCGAACGGTCCCGACTCCGGCACGAGGTCCATGATGGAACGACTGAAAGCGTAGATCCCCATGCTGACGCTGAACCGCTCGTGCGGCTTCTCGACGAAGTCGGTGAGGCGCATGCTCTCCGAATCGAACCCGAGCACCCCGAAGTCGATCGTGATCTCGCGCTCGTAGGTGGCGATCGTCGCGACCGCCCCGCTCTCGATGTGCGAGCGGAAGATCGCGGCGTAGTCGAGATCGGTCAGGAGGTCCCCGTTCATGACGAGGAAGTCTTCGGGAAGGTCGTCGATGAGCCTGAGCGGCGCGATCGTCCCAAGCGGCTCGTCCTCGAGCGAGTAGTCGATCGAGAGCCCCCACTTCCCGCCGTCCCCGAAGTAGGCCATGAGGAGGTCGGCCATGTGTCCGACGGTCATCGTGGCGCGCTCGCATCCGGACGCGGCGAGCCTCCGGAGCACGATCTCGAGGATCGGCATGTCGCCGAGCGGAACGAGGGGCTTCGGGATCGTGGAGGTGAACGGCTTGAGCCGGGTGCCCTTCCCTCCTGCCAGGATGATCGCACGCATGGTCGTTCTCCCTCCGCGGGACACAGCCGTGCCGCGCGGCTAGATCGTGTACTCCTTGGGCCGGTAGAGGTCGGGATGCGCACCCACGAACTCGATCGTCCTCGCGAGCCCCTCGTCGAGCGACACCTGCGGCGTCCACCCGAAGAGTTCCTTCGCCTTCGCGTTCGCGCAGACGAGGCGCATGACCT
>JALGVN010000305.1 GCA_025774645.1 bacterium | reverse complement strand
CTCCCGGCGCCGAGCGTCGTCGTGAGGACGTTACCCCTGACGTCGATGCCCGACCGCTCCGCCAGGATGCCGATGATGACGCTCCCGTCGAGCTCGTTCCCCTCAACGGTCACAAGTCCGGGCTCCGCGTCGACGCTGTGCCGGAGAAGCACGCCGTTCCAGCCCGCGCCCACGGTCGTCCCGTCGAGGAACACGTTGTCTCGGACGACGAGCCCCGGCACGTCTCCCCCTCCGACGACGTCGCGCCACGTCTGGACGGCCGTGCACGCGCCGTCTCCCGCTGCCGTCGAGACGAACGTGTTGTCGTAGATCTCTATGCCTGCACCCTCGAGCATGATTCCGCTCGAGTAGTGGCCGTCCGGAACGTCTGGGCTCTCGAATGTGAACCCGTGAATCCTGACGCCCTCCGCCTCCACGTCCACGTTCGGCGCGGTCAACGGCTGCGAGGCCCACGGGAGCATCTCGACGCCCTTGATCGTCACGGCCGCGCCCGCGTCCGCTCTCAGATCGAGACTGTCGACGTAGACGATGAGGTCCTCGACGTAGAGCCCCTCGGCAACCGTCAGGGTCGAGCCGACGACGAGGTCGATGCCCTCCTGGATGGCTCCGAACATGTAGGTCTGCGGGCTGTCGTCGTCGACCCAGAGCGAGGAGAAGTCGCCCTGGAATCCAGGGTCGCCGCTGGTGTCGTCACCGCTGGCGAGCCAGGGCGAGTAGTCGACGGGCCCGTTCACCTTCGCCGCGACGTCGACGGGTGTCCCGTCGTCCCACCAGTTGCCCGCCGCGTCGATGAGCTCGGGCGTCTGATTGTCGATCCCGAACCCGAGGACCCCGGCCACCGAGTTGTCGTGAATGACCAGCGACCCGACGTCGGGCGGAGTGCCGACCAGAACCGCGATGCCGGTCGCGCCTCCGTCGACGGCGTTCCCGCTCAGGGTGACAC
Organism: bacterium; assembly: GCA_025774645.1. GTDB lineage: Bacteria > Joyebacterota > Joyebacteria > Joyebacterales > Joyebacteraceae > JALGVN01. Next base: position 1,880 of record JALGVN010000305.1, on the reverse strand, counting down.
CGTCAGCGGTCAGAGCGCATATGCCGCGGGTCGCGTTCGCCCCGATCACATTGTCGGTGAGCGCCGTTCCTGCGACGGGTCTCCCCTCGGTCTCCGCGCGGCCCTCGACGTAGAGGCCCTCTCCGTTGTCATAGAGCATGTTCGAGTCGACCGTCGTGTCAGGGGCGCGGTCGACCGCGATGCCGAGCGCGTTCGCGAACACGGTGTTGGCCGTGAACGTGTTGCCTTCGGCCTGTGTCTCGCCGCCGACGCGGATGCCGGCGCCCGTCGAGCCCGAGACGTCGTTCCCGACGAGGACGTTCCCCGCCGCGACCTCGTCCCCCACCCCGGCTTCGCCGGCGACGTCGAGCAGAAAGTCGGACATCCCCGGGGACGTCGCGCGGCCCTCGAGGGTGTTGCCGGTGACCGCGTTCAGGTCGCCGGACACATGGATGAGCCGGTGCACCTGCGGGTCGGTCGCGACCGTGTCGCGGACGGTAAACCCGTCGAAGGTGTTCCCGTTCCCGGAGATCTCGACCGCCGTCGCTATCCCCGACGGCAGGATGAGGACCGGCGTGCTGCGCACGCGCTCCTCTCCTCCGGGCGCGTCCGGCGGCAACTCGTACACGGTCTCGACATCGAGCTTGCCCTTGCCGGAACGGTCCGAAGCCCGCGTGTCCTTCGAGCGTCCGGAGTTCCTCGCACTCGAACGCGCGGCCACGCCGCCCGCCTCACCCGCCGTGGCGATCGACCGCTTGCCCTTAACCCCCGAGGTCGCGTCGGCCGGTGCCGTCTGGAACTCGCCGAAGTCCGGACCTGTTTCCTCCGGCTCGATCGCCGCACCGTCCTGGCGCGCTGGAGGATCGCCGAGCCTGACGTCCGAGGCCAGGATCGTGAGGTTGTCCTTGTTGACGACGAGCGCCTCAACGTACTCGCCGGGGTGGACGTAGAGGGTATCGCCGGGGCTCGCCGCGTCGATTGCCGGCTGGATGGTTGCGAAGTGACCCGGGATGTGCCACACGCCGATGAGTTCGACGTAGACCCAGACGTTCGCCGTGTCCGCGCCGCCCTCGCAGTCGGTCACGCAGTAGGAGAAGACGTCGGTCCCGCCCGATCCAGGCGTCGGCGTGTACGTGATCGTCGTGTCGCCCACGTCAACGACCACCGTCCCGGCCGTGGTGCTGTCGGTGATGACGGCCGCGATCCTGAGATCGTCGCCGTCGAGGTCGAAGTCGTTCAGAAGAACGGAGATCGTGATCGGTGTGATCTCGTCGGTGGCCGCACCGTCGTACTCCGCCTCGGGCGCGGTGTTCCCCGACCCGACGTCGGTCACGACGAGCGTCAGAAGGTGCGCCTGCTCGACCGGGTCGAGGTAGAGCGCGTTCGGGAGTTCGAGACCCGAGTAGCAGTCGAACGTGGAACGCGCGCTGCCGTCGACCGTGACCACGTCGAACGACTGCCCCATCGAGGGCTCGAACCCGTCGGCCATCGACACGTGTACGGCCCCGCCCATGTTCGCGGCGCCCGTGATCTGGAGTACGTCGTAGCCGTCACCGGCGGTCGTCCCGCCGATCTCGATGACGATCTCGCTCGTCGGGGTCTGGTCGAACTGGCCGACGTACGAGAGCACGCCGGTCGAACTGCCAGGCTCCCAACGCCCCGCGTTCGTGACGGTTCCGGCCGAGCTGTCGAAGATGCCGTTCCCCGCAACGACCGCGTTCTCCAGGTGATCGAACGTGCCCTCGTTCGTGATCTGAGCAGAGGTCTTCAGGGTAGTCGTACCGGCGTTCTCGAACGACGAGCCCGCGCCGATGAACGCGATGGCGCCTTCGTCGAGCTCCATCTCCGAGCCCGCGCCGATGCCGCCCTCGGCACCCTCGTCGAACTCGAAGACAGTGCTG
>JALGVN010000304.1 GCA_025774645.1 bacterium | reverse complement strand
GCAACACTTTCGACGGGAACACAGTGTGCGCGGTCTTCGTGACGGGCGATTCCGGCCCCGAGATCGGAAGGACTCACGCGGACGCGAACGACTTCCTGAACCACGGGGCGTTCCAGATTATGAACGCGGGCGCCGCGGTGATCGACGCCGACTACAACTACTGGGGCGACACCTGTGTCGACCCGTCGTGGTTCTTTGGTGCCGTCGACTACGTTCCCTGGACCGACGAGAGTCACACGGAGACGCTCTTCGAGTGCGCGGGCGGCGTGGCGGGCGATGTCGTGTCGGCGCCGTCGGTGAGTCACAACTTCCCGAACCCGTTCAATCCGTCGACGTCGATCGCGTTCACGGTTCCCGAGACCGGGGAACGCGTGAGGATCACGATCTACGATCTTGCCGGACGGCGCGTCAGGACGCTCCTCGACAGCGTGAAGGACGGAGGACGGCACATCGCCGTCTGGGACGGGAAGAGCGACGACGGGCACGAAGTAGGTCCGGGTGTCTACTTCTGCCGAGCGGAGATCGGTGAGGAGCTCTTCGAGCGCAAGATGGTCATGCTGAAGTAGAAGCTCCGGACACAGCAGGTCTCGGGAAGGGCCGGCCCACGGGTCGGCCCTCCGTTCGTTCCGGCCCCGCGCCTCCTCTTGGTACGCCGTTTGCATCGTCTACATCGGGAAGAAGTGCCCAAGGACGCCGGCATCCCCGGTCCGTCCGGTCCTTCTGCGCAGCTTGCTCTGCCATGTCAAGGCCGGACGGCACGGTCCCGGGCAGATTGCTCGGCGGGGTGCCCGGGGCGACCTGGGCCTACATCAGGGGGAGGAGACACCATGCGGAACGCCGCAGGCCGAAACGCCGCTCGACTCGTCACGCTCTTCGCAGTCCTTTCGCTGTGCCTCGGATCCTGCTCGTCCACGAGCGGCCCGAGCGGACCATCGGCGCCGGAGTGGAGCAACCCCGTGAGGGCGGTGAGTGGAACGGTCGTGCCGCCGAAGAACGCGGACCTCGATCTCGCGACGCTCGAGATCGTGTCGCTTGCGGAGCGCGCGCCCATCGACGAGCTCGGACGGTTCAAGGTCCTCGTTCCCGAAACGGAGCTTCCGCAGATCGTGTTCGTCGCGGGCACCGGAAACGCCCCGATCATGATGGGACTCATCGGTTCGACCGACGTCGACGGGGTGGCCATCAGCGCCACGAGCACCGCCGTGGCGCTCGTGGTCGCGAACCCGTTCCTGACCATGTTCCCCGCCGACGAGCGCGAGACCGTCGCCCAGGCCGCCGTGCTCGCGGCGCAGTGGACGACGCTCACCGAGCACGCGATCGACGCCATCGAGGTGTCGGGAGGCCTCGATCCGGACGTCGACCCCGGGCTGTGGCAGCTTGCGGCCGAGGTCGCGATCGACGTCCTCGACAACTACACGGCCGGTCCCGCGCCGTTCGCGGACCCGTGGACAGAGGACGTGGCCGGAGACGGTGTCGTTCTCGCGAACCCGCACCCGGTCTTCTACGTGGCCACGGTGTCCGAGGTTGGAGGGGAGAGCACGATCGAGACGCTCGTCGAGTCGGAACGCTCGCACGTGAGGGTGAACCTGGGGTGGCCTCCGCGCGTGCACCTGTCGAGCGCGACGAGGACCGAGGTCATGGTTGGGGACGGGACCTTCGACATCGTCGCTACGCGCGGCGAGTTCATCTCCTACGACGCGGCGACTCCCGAGGGCCTCGCTGCGACCGCGAACGCGGGTCGCGGCATTCTCGAGGTCGTTGCCCTCGGGTCCGGGACGATCCTGGATCTGGATCCTGCCGACCTCGACCTCGCTGCGGCGCCCGCGGCGGGGGCACTCGGCCCGGCCATTCGGTCCGGCGACCCGTATCGCGTGGTCGAGAGCTTCCTCGATCTCACCGCTCAGGAGCGCGGCCGCGTGGCCGCCTGGATCTGGGACGGGGAGAACGAGGACTGCGAGGACTACATCGGCATGCTGTGCGCCGTGATCGACGGGTGCACGTTCGCCACAGAGGTCGTGGCCGCCGGCGTCGAGGCGATTCCGTACTTCTCGCGCCTCGTGACCTCGGAATCGCTCGACTCACACCGGATCACGCAGCTCGACGGCGTGATGGTCTACGCCGGGAGCTACTCTCCGCCAGTGGCGGCGTTCGCCGTCTATCCGTCGTTCGCGGAGCCGGGCGCTCCGGTCTCCTTCGACCCTTCGCTGTCGACCGACCCGGACGGCGACCCGGGCGATCTCCTCATGCGGTGGGACTGGGAGAACGACGGAACGTGGGACACCGACTGGACCTGCTGCGTCAGCGCAGAACACGCATTTGCCGCGCCTGGCATCCACGAGGTCGCGCTGCAGGTGCGCGACCCCCACATGCTGAACGACACGGTCGTCCGCGCTGTGAACGTGGGAGGCGGCGCCGAGAGCGCGGCACACGTCGTGATCCTGAGGGACGTCGTCCCCTGGTCACCGGAGGTGCCTCCCGTCCTCGACCAGATGCTGGAGATCATGGAAATCACCGAGGGACCGGGTCCCGGGCAGTACGAGGTGGCGACCTCCGTACAGATGCGCGGACTCGATCTCACGCCCGGGGAGGATCTCGTCATTGTCCAGAGTGACCAGACCCAGGAGTTCTACGATGCCTGCGGCGACAACCAGGTCCTCCTCCTCCAGTTCGTGCGAGACGGAGGGACAATCTTCTGGGAGGCGTGCGATCTCGGCTGGCACGGGGGTTCGATCGAGCAGGCGGGAATCGTCCTGCCGGGCTCCGTGGATCTCGAGCCACACGAAACGTGGTTCAACTACGTCACGCTCCCCGGCGCTCCACTCGTC
>JALGVN010000303.1 GCA_025774645.1 bacterium | reverse complement strand
TAGGCCCCGCGTCATTTCTTCCGGCGAGGTGGTTCGCACCCAGAGAGCGCTTGCCATCATCAGCAAAAGAATCCTCGTGGCATAGAGCGCTCCGGTGACGATCCCCTCCCGCGAAATCCGGATAGCACCAACTCTGACAATCAGCTCCGAGCCGTGGTTGAAGAGGACCGGAAGAAGAAACGCGATCGCGAGAAGGAAGAGGTAACGCCTCATCCTTGACAGGAAGTACGCGGGCGACGCGCCGGAGACGGCGCCGAGCACCAGGAGCGCGATCAGAATTCCCAGGTAGAGCTGCGGCTCCGCAAGAACGAGGACCACCATCGCAAGAACGACGACGGCGCCGATCTTGACGACGGACGGCATGCGGTGGAGGACGGACGTTCCCTGAACGTAGTCCCTCGGCGCGAAAGAACCGATACCCCCGTCGGCCGCCCTCATCGCGACCGCCTCTCTCCCGCGCGAGTCCCGGATCCGCAGGCAAACATTCCCCGCGACGATCCCCGTCACCCAGCCCGTGACGACGGCCCCGATCACGAGCCACGGGTAGAAGATGAAGATGCCCGGGTGCCTCACGAGGAGGATGTACGCCAGGAGGAGCTGGACGGTGTTGTGGGCGATCGCCCCGATCACGCTGACACTGACGATGGAGAGCCGGAGCCGGGGCAAGGAGAGGGCCGCCCAGTAGACCGCCCCCATGACGAGAACGCTCACGAGCCCGGCCGAGAAGCTCAGGATGAACCCGGGGGCCATGAACGTCCCGATGATGAACGAGCTCAGTACTGTCCGGAGGAGTGTGATCTGGAGCGCGCAGCGGAACCCGAAGCTGACGAGGGCGATCAGGGTGAGCGTGTTGGCAAGACCCAGCCGGAGGCCCGGGATCGGGTGCGGGAGGAGCGACTCCGCGATCTGAAGCACGCACGCCACGGCGACGAGGAGCGCGAGCCTGCGTGTCTTCGTGTCGGTGCGCTCTTCCATCACACTCCCGTTCCGGGGCCGCCCCTCACCGCGCGATCGCGTCGAGGAACGGGGGTTCCGCCGACTCGATCGTGACCAGGGTCTTGTTCGGAACGCACGCGATCACCTGTCTCGGGCGGCGGATCCAGCCGCCGTTGACGCAGATCTGCTGCGGGCAGTCCGACGCGAGCACACGGATCGCGCCGTCCCTGACCTCCAGCCTCACGGAAGAACCCGGCAGCTCGACCACGCGGTCGACGCCGAGATCGATGACCTCCACTAGGTTCTCGCCCTCGTAGACCTTCGCGACGGCGGGGCCGGCGGCCTCCCTGCTCTGCGCCCGGCTGACCCTGATGATCGACGCCGTGGCCAGGACGAGCACCACGGCGATGAGCACCACGTCGGCCGCTCCCGGCCGAAAGAACCTCGGATTGTCGAAGGGATCACGCCTCATGACAGGAAGGTCCTCGCGGCCAGTGCGGGCCTGAGCGGTCCCGGATCGGGCCGGCGGCCGCAGAGCCGCTACGTCAGTCCGGACGTCGCGAAGCCTCTCTCGAGGACGAAGTCCGCAAGCCCAAGCAGACTCGCCTTGTACGTCGACTCCGAGAGCACGTCCAGGCTGTCCTTCGCGGACTCCACGTAGGCGATGGCGGTATCCTGCGTCTTCCGGGCGGCTCCAGAGGTGAGGAGTCTCTCCCGGATGACCCCGAGCGCCTCCTCGCCGGACCGCGAGTCCAGGAGGGCCGCGAGTTCCCGGCGCTCTTCCTCAGGGACGAACTCCCAGAGAATGAGAATGGGCAGGGTCGCTTCTCCCGCGGCGATGTCCTGCCCGGGCTCCTTCCCCATCCGCGTCTCGTCACCGATGAGGTCGAGGTAGTCGTCCACGATCTGGAAGGAGACCCCAAGGTTCAGTCCGTAGTCGCCGAGGGCGCCGCGGAACTCCTCGTCCTTGCGCCCGAGCGATCCGCCGACCTGCGCGGACGCTGCGAACAGGGCGGCCGTCTTCTTCTCGATGATGTGGACATAGCGCTCCATCGAGAGATCGAGGTTCTTCCTCTCCCAGATCTGCAGGAGCTGTCCCTCGCACATCGTCTTGGTCGCCGCGCTCATACAGCGGACGATGCTCGAGTCGTCGCACCGGGAGATGAGCTCGAACGCGAGCGAGTGGAGGTAATCGCCGAGCGCGATCGAGATGTCGTCGCCCCACTTCGAGTTGATCGTCGGATTGTGGTGGCGGAGGCGGGCGTTGTCGACGACGTCGTCGTGGAGGAGCGAGGCCATGTGGATGAGCTCCACGGCGCTCGCGAGATCGATCATGTGCTCGCCGCAGGACGCCGGAGTCTCGCCGCTCGATGCCTTCGCGGAAAGGAGCACGAGCGCGGGACGGACCCGCTTGCCGCCCGACTCGAGGACGTAGCGCCCGACCTCGCTCATCGACGTGTCGCCGGTGGCAGTCAGACACTCCCTGAGAGCCGACTCCACGGCGTCCAGGTCGTCGCGCACGGGTGCGTAGATCCGCTCGAGCTCCATTCCGTCCCCTTCCACCCTGCGATCAGAAGTAGTCCATCGCCTTGATCTTCTTGAGCTGTATCTCGTCGCGCTCTTCCATGCGAACGAGGCTGTCGAAGAGCTCCTTCACGTCGGGGTCGATCTCCTGCTGCACCACCTGCCTGTAGATCGAGATCAGGCACTCGTCGAGTTCGATCGCGACGTCGAGCACGTCCGCGGCCGTCGCGTCGGGGTCGAGCGTCCGACCGGCGAAGCGGTCGCACTCGGAGGAGACCGGCTCGTATCGGATCGGAAGCACGGAGATCCGCTTGTACGTGTCGCCCGGGAACCTCGAGAGCGCCTCCTGCAGGCGCCGCCTATGCCGGGCCATGTAGTCGCTGAGA
>JALGVN010000302.1 GCA_025774645.1 bacterium | reverse complement strand
GAGGGCATCTCGAAAGGGATGTTCTTCCAGTTCCCCGAGGACGACTTCTGCGGGAACTGCGACTACAGGGACGCCTGCCCGTCGACGTCGACGGCGCTCGCGGCGATGAAGAGCCACGACCGGGACGCGGAGTTCTACACGGGTGACCCGGACGGGCTCGTGGGGATCGAATGAGCGGATCGACGACACAGGACGCGAAGCACCGCGCCCTCGCGGAAGGCAGGGGCGATGGGCTCCTCCACACGTATCTCGTAGAGGCGGGGGCCGGGACCGGGAAGACGAGCGTCCTCATCACGAGGCTCCTCTCCCTCGTCCGCGACGGCTACCACCTCCCGCGCATCGTAGCGATCACGTTCACGGAGAAGGCCGCGGGCGAGCTCCGCGCGAGGCTCAGGGGCGCGCTCGAGGAGGAGCTCCGCAAGGGACGCGAGGGAGTGGAGGGCGAGCGGCTCGAGGCCGCACTCCACGAGATCGACCGCGCGCACATAGGCACGATCCACGGGTTCTGCTCGGACATCCTGCGCGAGCGTCCGGTCGAGGCCGGGGTCGATCCGGACTTCGGGATGGCCGACGAGCTGCGTCAGGTCTTCCTCTTCGAGGACGTCTGGGAGACGTGGGTCCGCAAGGAGTTCGCGGAGGAACTCCCTCCCGCGGTCGCCGAGGCCCACGCGCTCGGCTACGGCCTCTCCCGCATCCAGAAGCTGGCGAGGCGGCTCGTCTCGTTCCGCGACCTGCTCGATCTCGTGCCGGAGCCGGTCGAGGCGGGCAGCGCCGACGCCTACATAGAGGCCGTCCGGGAGGAGGCGGAAGCGTTCACGGAGCTCGCGCGTACCGAGTGCAGCGATCGCTCCGACTCCGCGGTCGGAGCGATTCACACGTTCGCGGAACAGGCGAGGGCGCTCGACCACGTCCCCGAGGAGGTCCGGGTGGCATTCGCCGTGCGGGAGGTCAAGCCCGCCCCCCCGAAGAACCGTGGCAGGAAGGGCAACTGGACCGAGGGTGTCCTGCAGGACCTCCGGGACCGCGCCGCGTCGCTCAAGGAGCAGCGCGACGAGATCGCCGCGGACCTCGCCCACAACGCCGCCGTCGAGCTCCTGAACTGGCTCCGCGGTTACGTGGCCGCTTACGAGGAGGCCAAGTCGCGGTTGGGAGTTCTCGACTTCGACGACCTCCTCATCAAGGCGCGCGACGTGATCAGAGACAACGACGAGGTCCGGGAATACTTCAAGAACACGTTCGACCGCATCCTCGTCGACGAGTTCCAGGACACCGATCCGCTCCAGTGCGAGATCGTCTTCTTCCTCGCGGAGAAGTGCGGCGGGAAGGCGCGCGACTGGAGAGACGTCGAACTGGAGCCGGGCAGGCTCTTCCTGGTCGGCGACCCCAAGCAGTCGATCTACCGGTTCCGGCGCGCGGACATCGAGATATATGAAGAGGCGAAGCGTCACGTCGGCGGCGAGGCCCTCCTCGAGCTCGTCGAGAACTTCAGGACCCGTCCGCCGATCATCGACGCCGTGAACGCGGTCTTCGAGGGCACGATGGTCCCGCCCGAGGGCGACCGGCGGTACCAGCCCGACTACGCGCCGCTCATCGCTCACCGGGAGATCGACGGCAAGGGGCCGGGCGTCGTGATCCTGACGCCCGGAGAGGCGTTCGAGAAGGGCACGAAGACCCCGGTCGTCCGGGAAGCGGAGGCCGCGTCCGTGGCTGCGTTCATCGCGCGGGTGCGGGACGAGGGATCGCTCCGCGTCTACGACCGCGGACTCGAGACCTGGCGCCCGGTCGAGCTGCGCGACGTCGCGATCCTCTTCCACTCGATGACGGGCCTCGACATCTACGAACAGGCGCTCACCGACTTCGGGCTCGAGTACAGGATCGCCGGCGGGAAGAAGTTCTACGCGCGGCGGGAAGTGAAGGAGCTCGCCACCGTGCTGGCTGCCGTCGAGAACCCGCACGACGAGGCAGCCGTGGTGGGAGCACTCAGGAGTCCCTTCTTCGGCGCGTCGGACGAAGACATCCTCCTCCACCGTTGGCGTGCCGACTCCCTGAACTACCTGACGGATCCGGCCGTCGAGGGCGACCCCCCGTCGATCGTCGACTCGTTCGAACTCCTGAGACGGCTCCACGCCGACCGGAACAGCGCGGGTCCCGCTCGCCTGCTCACCTCGCTCTTCGACGAGACGAAGGTCCTCGAGCTCTTCCTCATGAAGCCGTCGGGCGAACAGCGCCACGCGAACCTCCTCAAGGTGATCGAGCTTGCCGAGGCGCTCGAGAGATCCGAAGCTCTCTCGTTCGGCGGATTCGTGCGCTGGCTCAAGGACGTGTCGCAGCTCACGCCCGAGGAGGCGGAGTCGCCCCTCTCCGAAGAGGGTGACGACTTCGTGAGGGTGCTCACCATCCACAAGTCGAAGGGGCTCGAGTTCCCGGTGACCATCCTCGCCGACGTCGGACGCCTCAGCACGCGCACCGAGCGGATCATCGTCGACAGGGCGGACGAGCGGCTCGAGTTCGGGGTGAGCGAGACCGGCACCGGGCTCGCGACGCGCGGCTACCGCGATCTCGTCGAGTTCGAGAAAGCCAGACGCGACGCGGAGTTCCTCCGCTTGCTCTACGTGGGGATGACGCGCGCGCGCGACACGGTCGTGATTCCGTGGTTCGTCGCGGACGGCGGCAGACCGGGACCCTGGTTCCTCGATCAGCTCGCGCCTCTCCTCGAACGCGCGGGCGAACCCGTGCCGGTGCTTCCAGGGATCGGTTCGTCGAGTGCGGCCGGCGCGGCCGGAAGCGTCATCGCGTTCGACACGAACGAACTCGACATCGAGCGGAAACGGCGGAGACCAATCCGTCTGAAGGT
>JALGVN010000068.1 GCA_025774645.1 bacterium | reverse complement strand
CACGCAGGACGAGAGCTGCGGGAAGTGCACGTTCTGCCGCGTCGGTACGAAGCGGATGCTCGAGATCCTCGAGCGCATCGGTGAGGGCGAGGGGCGGGAAGGTGACATCGAGCTCCTCGAGGAGCTCGGCGACAGGATCGTCTCGTCGTCCCTCTGCGGCCTCGGCCAGAGCGCACCGAATCCGGTGCTCACGACCCTGAGGTACTTCCGGGACGAGTACGAGGCGCACATCGACGAGAAGCGGTGTCCGGCGCACGCCTGCAAGCCTCTTCTGACCTACACGATCGATCCGGAGACGTGCATCGGCTGCACGCTCTGCACGAAGGCCTGTCCGGTCGGCGCGGTCTCCGGCGAGAAGAAGGAAGTCCACACAATCGATCAGGAGCTCTGCACGAAGTGCGACGCGTGCAGGGTCGCCTGCAAGTTCGACGCTGTGATCGTGGAGTAAGTGGTTCTTCGAGCCGCGCTCGAACGACGCGCGGCCGCCGGCTTCGATCGCACCAAGAGAGAGCCTGTCGTGGCGCGTATCAAGGTTTTCCTGAACGGGAACGAGGTAGAGGTCGAGGCGGGGGCGACGATCCTCGCCGCGACTCGCGAGCACGGGGTCTTCATTCCGACGCTGTGTGACGATCCCCAGCTTCCGCCGTTCACTTCCTGCTGGATCTGCGCGGTCAAGCTCGAGGGTGTGTCCAGGTACATCCCGGCGTGCGGCACGCACGTCGCGCCCGGGATGAAGATCTGGACCGACACCGAGGACGTGCACGCGGTCCGGAAGATGGCGCTCGAGCTGCTTCTGTCGAATCACCGCGGGGACTGCGTGGCCCCCTGCAAGGCGGCCTGCCCGGCGGGCGTCGACGTCCAGGGCTACATCGCCCTCATCGCTAAGGGGAAGTACCGCGAGGCCGCGGCCCTGGTGAAGGACGTGAACCCGTTCCCGCTCTCGATCGGACGCGTGTGCACGAGGCCGTGCGAGGGCGAGTGCCGACGGAACGCCGTCGACAGTGCGGTCGGAATCGACTACCTCAAGCGCTACGCCGCGGACTGGGACGCCGACCACGAGGACCCGTACGTGCCGGAGACGGCCCCCGCGACCGGCAAGCGGGTCGCTCTCGTGGGCGCGGGCCCGGGCAGCCTGACGGCCGCCTACTACCTCGCGCAGAAGGGACACGCGACGACGGTCTTCGAAGCGCTCCCTGCGCCGGGCGGCATGCTCCGCTACGGCATTCCCGAGTACCGTCTCCCGAAGGACACGCTCGACACGGAGATCGGGCTCATCACGACGCTCGGGGTCGAGATGAAGTACGGTCGTGCGCTCGGACGCGACTTCACGATCGCCGAGCTGTTCGACCGGGGGTTCGACGCGGTCTTCCTGGGGCTCGGCGCGATGGGGAGCCGTCTCATGAAGGTCCCCGGGGAAGAGCTCGAGGGCGTCTGGGCCGGGACCGAGTTTCTGAAGAAGATGGGGCTCGGCGAGGACGTGACGATCGGCAGGCACGTCGCCGTCATCGGCGGCGGCAACACCGCGATCGACGCGGCGAGGACGGCGCTCAGGCTCGGGGCGGAGAAGGTCACCGTCGTCTACCGCCGCTCGCGCAAGGAGATGCCCGCGTGGGACGTCGAGGTCGAGGCCGCGCTCGAGGAGGGCGTCGAGATGCACTTCCTCGCGGCGCCCACGAGGATCGAGGGCGAGGGCCGGTGCGAGCGGATGGAGTACATCCGGATGGAGCTCGGGGAACCCGACGACAGCGGTAGAAGACGCCCCGTTCCCATCGAGGGATCCGAGACCCTGCTCGATGTCGACAACGTCATCGCCGCCATCGGACAGGTTCCCGACCTCTCGGCCATCCACGACACGGTCGAGAAGGACCCCGAGTCGATCGAGGCGAAGCTCGAGCTCACGCGCTGGGGCACCATCGTCACCGACGAGGCGACCTGCGTGACTTCGGTCGAGCGCGTCTACTCGGGAGGCGACGTCGCGCGCGGCGCCGCCACTGCGATCGAGGCGATCGCCGACGGCGGGAAGGCCGCGGCCGCCATCGACAGCTATCTGAGAGGCGAGAGCGAGTACGCGACGCCTCCGTTCTTCAACATCACGAAGGAGCGCTGGGACGAGTACCCCGCGTCCGAGCTCGCCGAGGTCGAGAAGAAGGACCGCGGGAAGATGCCCGAGGTCTCCGTCGTGAGCCGGATCAAGACGTTCGACGAGGTCGAGCTCGGCTACACCGAAGAGCAGGCCCTCAAGGAGGCGTCACGTTGCCTCGAGTGCGGCTGCACCGCCGCGTTCACCTGCCAGCTCCGCGAGTACGCGGCGGAGTACGGCGCCTCGTTCGGCGGGTTCGGCGGCGAGGTCGTGAGCGATCCGCCCGATGAGCGGCACCCGTTCATCCGCCTCGAGCCGGAGAAGTGCATCCTCTGCGGCCGGTGCATCAGGATCTGCGATCAGGTTGAGGGAGCGTCGGCGCTCGGCTTCTACCGCCGCGGGTTCGCGGCGCAGATGAAGCCCGCGCTCGACCGTCCACTCGCCGACACGACGTGCGAGTCGTGCGGCCAGTGCGTGACGAACTGCCCGACCGCGGCGCTGTCGGTGGCAGTCGATCTTCCGAAGCCGGGACCGTGGGCGCTCGACACCGTGCGCTCGACCTGCGGGTTCTGCGGGACCGGCTGCACGATCGGCCTGTCGACGGTCGACGGCACGCTCGCCGAGATCGTCGCGCTTCGGCACGACGGAGTGAACGAGGGCAACCTCTGCGTCCGGGGGAGGTTCGGGTTCCGGGCGCTCGGCGACCGCATCGCGTCGCCGCTCATGAGGGCGAACGGGAACCTGACCGACGCCTCGTGGGACGCCGCGATCGCCGCGATCGCCGACGGTCTCTCTTCGGCGGCGAAGAAGTACGGTCCCGAGTCCGTGGCGGTCTTCGGTTCGCCGGGTCTGACGAACGAGGAGGCCTACTGGCTCCAGAAGATCGCGCGAGCGGGTCTGGGGACGCCGCACGTCGCCTCGTTCGGGCTCGCGCGCGAGTCGGGCGCGTTCGGCGCGCTCAGGCGCGCGTTCGGCTACGCGGCCTCGACAGCGAGCTACGCCGACGTCCGCTCCTCCGACGTCGTTCTCCTCGTCGATTCCGACCTCGCCGAAGAAGCGACGGTCGTGGGGATCGCGATCAGGAAGGCCGTGGCGGACGGAGCGAAGCTCGTCGTCATCGCGCCCTCGGAGACACGGATGACCCGGATCGCCGACTCGTGGATCCGGGTGCCGCGCGACCGGTTCGGCGGCGCGCTCGCGACGATGCTCGAGCACGCTCTCGAGAAGGGTCTCGCGAGTGCCGCGAAGGTACCGCACGGCGTCGACGGGCTGGACGGGCTCACGTCGCTCGTCCGTGACCTCGCGCGAGGAGACCTCGGTTCGCCGGACGTCGCGCAAGCGCTCAGGGACGGGGCCGAGGCATTCGCGTCGGCGGAGCGCGCGGTCCTCGTCGCGTCTGCGACGTCGTTCGACGCGGTCACGTCTGGCCGCGACGCGTCGGTCGCGGTCGCTCTGGCCGCGCTCGCCGGCAAGGCCGGCGGAGACGGCTCGGGCGTCCTCTTCGTGCGGGCGCGCGCCAACGGACAGGGCGCGACCGACGCGGGGCTCGATCCGCTTCTCCTCCCGGGTCACGTTGCGGCCGACACGAGCGACGGCCGCGGCCGTCTGGAGAAGGTCTACGGCGGGACGGTCCCGACGCCGTCGCTTCGGGACGCGTCGGAGATCCTCGAGGCGATGGAACGAGGGGAGATCCGCGCGGCGCTCGTCGTCGGAGAAGACCCCGTGTCCGGAGCCGACGACCCGAACCGCGTCCGCGAGGCCCTGATGAAGCTGGACTTCCTCGGGGTTCTGGACTCGACTCCCGGCGAGACGTCGGGGCTCGCGCACGCAGTGCTTCCGCTCGCCGCGTTCACCGAACGGGCGGGCAGCGTCACGAACAGCGAGAGGCGCGTCCAGCCCTCCGCGGTGGCGACCGCGGCGCCGTCCGGCCGGTCGAATCTGGCCATCTTGGCGGCTCTGGGTGAGGCGGTGGGACTTCCCCTCGGGGACGCGGAGCCGACGCGGGCCGCCCACGAGCTGGGCGAAGCGCTCCGTGCCGCCGGGCTCCCCGGCGAGCAGGGCGGGAGCGGCGTTCGCGACTCGTCCGGAGGCCGGTGGGGTGGAGAGGTGCTCTACGCCGACCGCTACGCCACGCCGAGCGGGAGGGCGGATCTGTCGGTCCCGGAGGCGTCCGGCCAGGCGGTCACGTTCGACCCCAGATGGACCGACGCTCTCGAGGCCCGGTTCGCGGAGCTGGCGGCCGAAGTTGGCCTCGCGCCGCACGTTGTGGCTCGCCGCGGAGTTCGAACTTGACTTGCCCCCATTCCGTTTCTACCATGACTCTCTACCTTCGTTTGTCGGGCAGGGACCCCCGGGGTCCCTGCTGGACGTAGAATAACGTGTAGGAACATCCGGAGGAACCATGGCCGTACCCAAGAGAAAGAGCTCCAAGGCGAGGGGCCGTAAGCGCCGGACGCACAAGAAACTAGCGAGTCCGAGCTTCTCGAAGTGCCCTTCATGCGGCGAGTCCAAGCTGCCGCACCGAGTATGCCCGCACTGCGGGGTGTACAACGGACGAGAGATCGTCGCCGAGGAGAAGAAGGAGAAGGAGTAGCGTGCCGGAGGCTCCTGGAGAGGCCCGCACGGGCGGCATGAGGGATCCGGGGAGACCCGCGAGGATCGCGGTCGACGCGATGGGGGGCGAGAACGCCCCGTCGGTCGAGGTGGAGGGTGCCGTCGAGGCGGTTCGCGAGTCGAACGGGGGCATCGAGGCGGTGCTCGTCGGACGGGAGCAGCCGGTTCGCGAAGCCCTCGAGGCGGCCGGAGGATCGGATCTCCCGGTGAGCGTGGTCCACGCCGACGAGGTGATCGGGATGGACGAGTCGCCGGCGAGCGCCGTACGCCGCAAGCGGCGGTCGTCGATCGTGGTCGCCACGGGTCTTCACAAGCGCGGCGATGTCGACGGCATCGTGAGCGCGGGCAACACCGGCGCCGTCGTGGCGTCGACGCTTCTCGGCCTGGGAATGCTGCCGGGTGTGCGCCGTCCCGCGATCGCGAGCCTCTTCCCGACCGTGAAAGAGCCGGCTCTCGTCCTCGACGTGGGAGCGAGCGTCGACTGCAGGCCGGGCGACCTCGTCGAGTTCGCCATGATGGGGGACGCCTACGCGCGCTTCGTGCTGGGCCGTGAACGGCCGCGCGTCGCGCTCATGAACATCGGCGAGGAGGAGTCGAAGGGGAGCGAGCTCGTCCAGCAGACGTACCCGCTCCTTGCGGCAAGCCCGATCAACTTCGTCGGCAACGTGGAGGGGAGGACGTTCCTTCGCGGCAAGGCCGACGTCGTCGTCACCGACGGTTTCGTCGGGAACGTCATGCTCAAGCTCACCGAGGGCGTGATCGACATCATCACGAACGCGCTCCGGGACGACGGCGACATGGACGGCCTCGGGTCGCTAAAACGGCAGCTCGACTACGCAGAGTACGGAGGGGCGCCCCTTCTGGGGGTCAACGGCGTCGTCATCATCGCGCACGGAAGCTCCTCGGCGAAGGCGATCAAGAACGCGGTGAAGGTCGCGGGCCGGTTCGTCCACACAGACGTAGACGCCAAGATCGTGACCAGGCTCAAGGGGGCGACGACAGGCAATGTCCGATAGCCAGAGAACAGCCTACATAGCGGGAATCGGCATGGCCGTCCCTCCGAAGGTGGTGACGAACGAGGACTTCGCCAGGACCATGGACACCTCGGACGAGTGGATCACCCAGATGACGGGGATCAAGGAACGGCACTACACCGACGAGAACACGGCGACCTCCGACCTCGCCATCGAGGCCACGCGGATCGCCCTGGAGAGGGCGGGGACCGACCCTCTCGACATCGACGTCATCATCGTCGCGACGGCGACGCCCGACATGCCCTTCCCGTCGACGGCATGTCTCGTGCAGCACGCGATCGGGGCGACGAACGCGTTCGGGTACGACCTCACCGCGGCCTGTGCGGGGTTCATCTTCGGTCTCGTCCAGGCGCAGACCTTCATCAAGGCCGGTGCCGCCGACACGGTGCTCCTGATCGGCGGGGAGTGTCTGACGAAGATCACCGACTTTAGCGACAGGAACACCTGCGTCCTCTTCGGGGACGGGGCGGGCGCGGCGATCCTCAAGAGCTGCGATCCGCCGCGGGGGATCATCGACTACGTGCTCAAGTGCGACGGCTCCCTGTCCGAGTACATCAAGCAGCCCGCGGGCGGCTCGAGAAGGCCGCCCTCGAGGGAGACGGTCGACGCGGGAGACCACGTCATCAGGATGAAGGGTCGGCAGGTCTACGTGCACGCGTCCAAGAAGATGAGCGACGCCGTCGTGCAGGTCCTCGAGCAGCAGGGCCTCACCGGCGACGACGTGGACCTCCTCTTTCCCCACCAGGCCAACATCCGGATCATCCAGAGCGTGGCGGAGCGCGCCGGGATGCCGATGGAGAAGGTCTTCGTCAACATCCACAAGTACGGCAACACGTCTGCGGCTTCGATCCCGCTCGCCCTCGCCGAGGCCTGGGAGGAAGGCGTGCTCAAGGAGGGCATGCTCATCGCCCTCGTCGCCTTCGGTTCCGGCTTCACGTGGGGCTCGGCGCTCATCCGCTGGTGACGTGATGTCGCCGGCGGTTCCCTCGCGCCGTCCGGCGTGGCGTTCCACTTCCGACGAGAGGATTCCCCGGCATGGACAGGACAGCGTTCATCTTTCCCGGACAGGGCTCCCAGGCAGTCGGCATGGCCAAGGATCTCTACGAGAGCTCGGGCGAAGTTCGCGAGGACTCCGAGAGGGCGTCGGAGGCCATCGGTGTCGACCTCGCCACGCTCTCGTTCGAGGGGCCGGAGGAGGAGCTCAGGAAGACGATCAACACGCAGCCCGCGCTCCTGACGGCGAGCATCGCCGCGTTCACGCTCATCGTCAAGCGGGGCATCGAGCCGTGGGCAGCGGCCGGGCACAGTCTCGGGGAGTACACGGCGCTCGTGGCCGCCAGGAGCCTCTCGCTTGAGGACGGCGTGCGCGCTGTCCGCGAGCGCGGCAGGCTCATGTACGAGGCCGGACTCGAGCGGCCGGGCACGATGGCCGCGGTGATCGGGCTCACGGAGGCGCAGATCGAGCCGATCGTCAAGGAGGCCGGGGCCGACGGCATCGTCCAGATCGCCAACCTGAACGCGCCGACGCAGATCGTGATCTCGGGAGAGGTCGAGGCCGTGAAGAAGGCCATGGACATCGCCGCCACACAGGGGGCCCGGCGGGTCGTTCAGCTGAACGTGAGCGGGGCGTTCCACTCGGAGCGCCTCGACGGCGCGCGCGTCGGACTCATGGACGCGCTCTCGACCACGACGATCGAGCGGCCGCAGTGCACGTTCGTCGCGAACGTCAGCGGCAAGGCCGTCGACGATCCCGAGCAGATCCGGGAAGGTCTTGCGCAGCAGCTCGTGAGCCCCGTCCGGTGGATGGAGTGCGTGAAGGCGCTCGTGAACCGGAAGACGTCTCTTTTCGTCGAGGTGGGACCCGGCAACGTCCTCCGCGGGCTCATGAGGAAGATCGATCCGGAGGCGAAGAGCGCGAGCGCGGGGAAGATCGCCGACATCGAGAAGCTCCCGGCCACGATTGCGGCCGGCTAGTTCGTTGCTCGGCAAGGACGGGCGCGTCAGCGGCCGGGGGAAGAGAGAGGAGGGTGACGGGGTGCATCTCGAGGGGAAGAGGGCAGTCGTCACCGGAGCGGGACAGGGCATCGGCCGGGCCATCGCGCTCAAGCTCGCCTCGCTCGGGGGGCAGATCGCGGTCGTCGACGTCAACCTCGAGGGCGCCGAAGTGGTGGCGAAGGAGATCGCCGACGCCGGCGGGACCGCGAGGGCGTACAAGCTCGACGTCTCGAAGGCCGACAAGGTGACCGACGTGATGAAGGAGGTCGCCGCGGACCTCGGGGGCATCGACATCCTCGTGAACAACGCGGGAATCGCGCGCGACAACCTCATCATTCGGATGTCGCCCGACGACTGGGATCGCGTGATTCGCGTGAACCTGCACGGGGCCTTCCACTGCATCCGCGCCGTCGCGCGGACGATGATGTCGCAGCGCTACGGGAGGATCGTCAACATCTCGTCGGTCATCGGACAGGTGGGGAACATCGGGCAGGCGAACTACGCCGCATCGAAGGCCGGTCTCATCGCGCTCACGAAGACGGCGGCGCGCGAGTTGGGCCCACGGGGCATCACGGCGAACGCCGTCGCCCCCGGTTTCATCGAGACGGCGATGACGGAGAACCTCTCGGACAAGGTCAAGGAGGACTTCGCGGCGAAGATCATGCTGCGGAGGTTGGGCTCGCCCGAGGACGTCGCGAATGTGGTTGCATTCCTGGCGTCCGATGAGGGAAGCTATGTCACTGGTCAAACGGTCAATGTAGACGGCGGGATGGCTTGGTAGCGGGAGAGGCCGTCCCTGGACGTACGGGATCAAGGGGGAGCGTCGATGGCGGACGTAGCAGAGAAGGTGAAGATGGTCATTGCGGAGAAGCTCCAGATCGACGCCGGTCAGGTGACGATGGAGGCCGCGATCGTTGAGGATCTGGGAGCCGATTCGCTGGAGCAGGCGGACATCCTGTTCTCGCTCGAGGACGAGTTCAGCATCACCGCCGACGACTCGGACGAGGCCGAGGGCCTCAAGACCGTCGGTGACATCGTCGCGTATCTCGAGAAGAAGGTGGCTGCCGGCTCGTAGCTTCCCGACCGGGCGGCCGGGGCCTCGCGTGTCCCGCGGGGTCGCGGCCGCCCTCCGTTCGTCGCGCCGGGTGGGAACGTCTCCCGCACGGCGCCGGAGCGGCTCAGGGGAAGTTCTTCACGTACGGAGAGAGAACGAATGTCGAGAAGAGTGGTAGTTACCGGGATGGGGACGGTGTCCCCGCTCGGGCTGGATCTTGAGAGCTCGTGGAAGGCGCTCGTCGCTGGGGAGAACGCGTGCGGCCCCATCACGGCGTTTGACGTCTCCGAGTTCCCGGTGAAGATCGCGTGCGAGCTGAAGGGGTTCGACCCCGTGGACTTCATGGACAAGCGTGAGTCCCGGAAGATGGACCCCTGCTGCCAGTACGCTGTGGCTGCCACGATGATGGCCTGGAAGGACGCCGGTCTGGAAGATGGAGGACACGATCCGGACCGGACGGGCGTGATCATAGGATCAGGGGTCGGAGGGATTCAGACTCTGGAGAACCAGCATACGATGCTCATGGAGAAAGGGCCGCGCAGAATCAGCCCGTTCTTCATCCCGATGTTAATCGGCGATATGCCGTCGGGTATGGTGTCGATCATTCTGGGTCTCAAGGGTCCGAACTTCGCCACGGTCTCGGCCTGCGCCTCAGGTGCGCACGCCATCGGCACCTCGTTCCGGGCGATCCGGGACGGGGACGCCGAGGCGGTCGTCACCGGCGGCACGGAGGCCGCCATCTGTCCGATGGCGGTCGGCGGATTCGCCAACATGAAGGCGGTGTCGTTCCGGAACGACGAGCCGGACAAGGCGTCGAGACCGTTCGACGCCAACCGGGACGGCTTCGTCCTTGGCGAGGGCGCGGGGATCGTGGTGCTCGAGGAGCTCGAACACGCGCGGAGTCGGGGCGCCGAGATCAAGGGCGAGATCGTGGGCTACGGCGCGACGGCCGACGCCCACCACATGACCGCCCCGGCGCCGGGAGGCGAGGGAGGCGCGCGGGCCATGGCGCTTGCGATGTCGGACGCGGGGATCTCCCCCGAGGACGTCCAGTACATCAACGCGCACGGCACGTCGACTCCCCTGAACGACAAGTTCGAGACCGCGGCGGTGAAGTCGACCTTCGGAGAACACGCCGCGAAGCTGGCCGTCTCATCGACCAAGTCGATGGTCGGTCACCTCCTCGGCGCGGCCGGAGGTTTCGAGTTCATCGTGACGACTCTCGCGATCAAGAACTCCGTGATTCCCCCGACGATCAACTACGAGACGCCCGATCCCGAATGCGATCTCGATTACGTCCCCAACCAGGCCAGGGAAGCTAGCATCCAGCACGCGCTCACTAACTCGTTCGGTTTCGGG
>JALGVN010000301.1 GCA_025774645.1 bacterium | reverse complement strand
GCTTCTCAGGAAGGTCTACGATGCGTGTCAGGGACGCTCGAGCCTCGGACCTCGAGACGATCTCCGAGATCTACAACCACGAGGTCGAGGTCGGGACCGCCACGTTCGACACGGAGCCGCGGGACGAGGAGGGGCAGCGCGAGTGGTTCGCCTCGCACGGGTCGCCGGCGCACCCGGTGCTCGTGGCCGAAGAGGACGGACGGATTCTCGCCTGGGCGAGTCTGTCTCCCTGGTCCGAGCGGGGCGCCTACTCCCGGACGGTGGAGGGGTCGCTCTTCGTCGCTCCCGACGCGCAGCGCAGGGGAATCGGGACGGCACTCACGAGCGCGCTCGTCGAGCGAGCCCGCGTCGCCGGGCACCGCGTGCTGGTGGCAAGGATTGAGACTACGAACGAAGCGAGCAGGACGCTCCTTCTGGGGACCGGGTACGTGTCGGTCGGTGTCATGCATGAGGTGGGCGAGAAGTTCGGTCGCGTCCTCGACGTTGAGATCTTCGAACTGGTGCTGTGAACGGACGAACTGCCGCGGCCCGGCAAGCGCGCGAGAGGAGTCGGTGAGCAATGAGAGTAACGATGAGCCACTCGATCGACATCGACGCATCGCCCGAGGAGGTCTTCGCGTTCTTCGTGAACATCGAGGAGAACTACACGAAGTGGCACCCGAACCACAACGAGTTCAGGTGGATCAAGGGAGAGCCGATGGAGGAGGGCTCGGTCGCCTTCTCTGATCAGATGGGGCACGGCAAGTCGCACAAGCTGAACGCGAGGATCGATCGCGTCGAGCCGAACCGCCGGATCGAGTTCTCTTGGACGCACCCCCTCGCGAGGTTCTTCTTCCCGAGAAACGTGTGGATCTTCGAGCCGACGAACGGCGGGTGCCGATTCACCGCCGAGAGCGAGATCCGTCTCGGGTGGATCTCTTCACGGACGGCCCACGTCAAGAAGGGGCTCGAGGAAGGGCGCAACCACTTGAAGGAAGAGGGCGAGAACCTCAAGCGCCTCGTCGAAGGAGAGCAGGGAGGACGAGGCTCATGAGGGGCACGCGACTCGCCGTCGTCCTCGCCGCAGTCGTGCCTCTCTGGGGCTGCCAGACCGGGTCCCAATCCAGTCCCGAGGCCGCGGCTCCGTGGGACTTCGTTCACACGTTCTACTACGGATGGTACGCCAACGAGGCCGTCGACGGGTTCACCGCGCACTGGAACCACGACGTCCTCGGAGTCGACTACGAAACGAGCTTCCCGGGCGGCGACGACATCGGCGCGAACTACTACCCTGCGCTCGGCACCTACAGCTCAAACGACTCCGCGGTCGTCGAGACGCACGTGCGCCAGTGCGCCGAGGCTGGGATCGGTGTGATCGTGGTCAGCTGGTGGGGGAGGGACACCTTCGAGGACGAGGGAGTTCCGCTTCTCCTCGACACGGCGGCGCGTCACGGCGTCGGGATTGCGTTTCACCTCGAGCCGTTCGCGGGTCGCGACGCGCAGACGAGCAGGGACGCCATCGAGTATCTGCTGGACGAGTACGGCACGCATCCGGCCGTGTACCGTCCGGATGAGTACGGCCGCAGGCCTATGGTCTATGTTTACGACTCGTATCTCACGGATGCGGAGGAGTGGAGGCGGCTCCTTGACCCGGCGGGCGACCTCACGATCAGGGGCACCTCGTACGACGTCATTGCGATCGGTCTCTGGGTGAATGAAGACGAGGGCGAGTTCTTCCTTCGCGGGAGCTTCGACGGGTTCTACACTTACTTCGGGAGCGACGGGTTCACCTACGGTTCCGCTTCTGCGAACTGGCCGGTCCTTGCCGATTGGGCGCGACGCCACGACAAGCTCTTCATCCCGTGCGTCGGGCCGGGCTACATCGACACGAGAATCCGTCCCTGGAACGCATCGACCACGCGGTGGCGTGAGGAAGGCGCGTACTACGACCGCATGTTCGAGGCGGCCGTCGCGGCGGGTCCGCCAGTCGTCGGAGTGACGTCGTTCAACGAGTGGCACGAGGGCACGCAGATCGAGCCGGCCATGCCGAGGACCGTGGGCGACTACATCTACGAGGACTACGCACCGCTGGAGCCGGATTACTACCTCACGCTCACCTGCCTCTGGGCGGGCGAGTTCGCGAAGACAAGAACCCCGTGAAGTCCCGGCGCCCGTGGAAGTGTGGCGGGACTGGAGGAGACCATGCGCGAGATCACTACATCGATCGAGATCGGAGCACCGCCCGAATCCGTGTGGAAGGTGCTCATGGGTTTCGCGCGATTCCCGGACTGGAACCCGTACCTGACGAGGATCGAAGGCGTCGCCGCAACTGACGAGAAGCTCGAGGTACGCCTCGAGCCACCTGGTGCGAAGGCCATGACGTTCCGCCCGACCGTGCTCCGTGTCGAAGAAGGACGCGAGTTCCGGTGGTTGGGGCATCTGCTCGTTCCAGGAGTATTCGACGGCGAACACATCTTCGAACTCACCGATCTTGGAGGACGCACCCGGTTCGTGCAGCGGGAGGAGTTTCGTGGATTCCTGGCGCCGCTCATGCTGCGCGCAGTCGGTGAGAGCACGGAGCGCGGGTTCGTGGCGATGAACGAGGCTCTTCGCGACCGCGTGGAGGGTCGGGGCGACGCGTAGCCGCCCGGCCCCGCTCATGCCGACACCAGACTACAGAGGAGAGACCCCCGCATGATGACACTGCTCCTCGTACTCGCCCCCATCGCGCTTCTCGACAGCACTTCGCTGCTCCCGTTCGCGGCCGTGCCGCTCGCGACCATGCTGGGGGGGGAGCGGGCGATTCGCGTGACTCTGAGCCTCTTCGCCGGGATCTTCCTCGTCTACGTGGGAGCGGGGCTGCTGATCGTGGTCGGGCTCGATGCTATCTTCGATCCCCTGAA
>JALGVN010000300.1 GCA_025774645.1 bacterium | reverse complement strand
TCCGTCCCTCGAAGTTCCTGGAGCTCGCCTCCTCCCCGTCGAGGAAGAGCGCCACGCTGTGCGTCCGGTCATGCTTGACCGAGATCGTGAGACTCGGGATCGCCGGTCCGAAGTCCTCCGGCGGCCAGAGCCACTCGAGGCCCGGTTCCGCGTCCTCTAACCAAGCCTCGTCGACGACGGGTGGACCGTCGTCTTCGGGCCGTTCGGAGTCATCTGCCTCTGAAGGCATCCCGCCGTTGCGTTCCTCGACCGAAGCAGCCGTGAGAGCCTCGAGTGCGACCGAGCCCTCGGCCTTCGTCACCTCGAACACGGAGCGCACGGCCACCGACTCGGACACGAGCCGCACCTCGACGCGCCGGTTCAGGGCACGCCCCTCGGCCGTGTCGTTCGATGCGACAGGATCCGCCATGCCCCTGCCTTCGACCGTGACCTGTGAGGGCGCGAGACCGAGCGCGTCGGAGAGATACCTCGCAACGCTAGTCGCGCGGGCGATCGAGAGAGCGACGTTGTCCGCGTGGATATGCCGGCTTCTCGGCCGGATCCTGACGTCGTCCGCGTGCCCGACTGCGTAGAGGTGAACGACCTCGGCGCCTTCGATCCCACCGGCCGCGTCATCCAGGAGCGCGCGGTCCTCCGGGGTCAGCGAGGCACTGAACGTGTCGAAAGCCGGACGCACGACGATGTCCGGACGCCGGGAGCGCTCTTCCTCCGAAAGCACCACGAGCACGTTGTCGGCGACCGGGGTCCGGAGGTCTTCTCCCTCCGAACCGTCGAAGAGAGCCACGGCCTTCGTCACGAGCTCGCGCGTCTCTCCACCCGTGACTGCCGCTGCGGCGAACGTGATCTCACTCGTCCAGCTGCCGCCGACGCTGCCGAGGCGGTAAGTTATGGCGTTCCAGGCGTCCTCGGGATCACTGGCTGCGTCGTCGTCGATTCGACTCGATCCTGGAACGTACGTGGCCCCCTCCGGGAGCATCACGGTGACCCGGATGTTCGCGAGCGGCACACGACCGCCTTCGAGACGCACGCGGTAGTCGACGACGCCCTCGCTGTACGGTGCGCCGGGGTCGGTGAGGTCGCTCGGTTCACCAGGGTCACGCACGCTACTCGAGAGCTCCAGGCTCACTTCCCCTCTGAGTCTTGGAGGCGGCGTGACGGTGAAGTCCGTCCGCCAGAGCGCGCCGGGTCCGAGATCGACGAACTGCGAATACGAGCGGCCGGCGAACCGGGTGTTCTCCCCGCACGGGACGACCTCGTAGCCATCGGGAAGACTGTCGAGGTCGAGTTGCACGACGTGCGAGCCCGGCAGGACGCCGTCGAAGTGGAACATGCCCCGTTCGTCGGTCAGCACGTAGGTCCCGTCCTCGAGATAGACGCGCGCGCCACGAAGGCCCGGGGCTTCCGGATCCTCGGGGTCGCACTCCCCGACCGCGACGCGACCGACGATGAAACATCTGCTTCTGAACAGATCCTCATGCACGAGCACGGTGGCCCTCGCGGTGTTCGACACGGCACCGCCGGCCCCCGCGGCGTGGGCGCAGTTCGTCGCATCGCCGAGCGGCGTCCCCGCCGAAACCTCAAGGATGTAGCGGACCGTCGCGGTCGAGCCGCCTGCAAGTGAGCCGAGCTCGAACAGCAGAACGCGACCGTCTTCGGAGATCGTCGGGTCTGGGGAATCGACGCCGTCGATCTCGGTCGTGCCTGAGCGGTAGCGGAACCCGTGCGGAAGGTCGTCGGCGACGACGAGGTCGGGCACGGGGCTCTCGGAAGCGTTCTCGACCGTCAGGCGATACTCCACGAAGTCGCCGATGCCGACGACGTTCCGACCTGCCCGCTTGACCGTGTAGAGCGAGGTCCCGACGGCGTCGAGCGGCACGTCGATCGGGAACGTCGGACCGGGGTCGAGCTCGAAGACGCCCCCGCGGGAGGCGGGCTCCACGATCGAGTACGGCGATCCCGCGAGCGTCTGAAGCTCCTCCTCGGGCACGCTCGAGGGAGCAACGTAGCCCGCGGGAGGGTCGATCCGGAGACGATAGAACCCGGGCAGAACCGTCGGGAAGCGGAACCCGCCGGGCGGGAATTGGTGCACGACACCGCTCCCGTCGGTGGCCTGGTCGCCCGACACGACCGTCGCGGGGAACGCGCTCACGCCGTCCTCGGCGTAGACCGTCGCGGGAGCGCCGGTGCTCTCGTCGATGAGTGTGATCGTGGCACCGTCGACCGGAGCGCCGGTTCCGCTGTCGAAGACGAGCCAGCCGGCGTCGCCCAGGGCGAGCGCGAGGGACGTGTCCGCAAGATCTGCGACATCGACGTAGCTCCCGAGGATCTCGTCGGTGTCCTGGATGCTCATGGCCCCGTCGTGCGGCGTCGCCGGGAGTTCCCCGTCGGACTGGACGTACCCGATGAAGACCCCCTCGTCGGGTGCGGTCTCTGTCAGTCTGATCAGCTCGCGTTCCCCGAGTGCGTCGATGGAGACGGCCACGAGCACCGTCTCCGCGACGTTCGGATCCAGGTTCTGATCCTTGTCCGTGACCCTCAGGAAGAGCGCCTCGCACCGGTGGAACGTGTCGGTGGGAACGAGAGGAATCGGCCGCCCGATGTCTATCGGCGCGCCTCCGTATGTCGGCTTCGGCGGCGGCAGCACCGAGAACGGTCCCTCAGTGGTCCCGCTCTCGCTGTACTCGGACATGGTCACCGTCGCCCACTCCGCGGTCGGAGACGCCGGCGCGTAGCGGAGGAACTCGACGGCCGAAGGCGTCCGCGCCACCACAGTAGTGATCGTCACG
This sequence comes from bacterium, assembly GCA_025774645.1. Taxonomy (GTDB): domain Bacteria; phylum Joyebacterota; class Joyebacteria; order Joyebacterales; family Joyebacteraceae; genus JALGVN01. Next base: position 124 of record JALGVN010000300.1, on the reverse strand, counting down.
GTGTTGGACGGCTCGGTGACGAGACCCTCGCCCGGCGTCGAGTAGGACGCTAGCGCGGTGTTCCCGATCTCCGTGCCCGGAGGAACGGCCAACGCATGTGCCGGCACGAGCGCGACCGCGAGCA
>JALGVN010000299.1 GCA_025774645.1 bacterium | reverse complement strand
ATCTCTTCGGATGCGAGGGTCTTCTCGAGTCGCGCCTTCTCGACGTTGAGGATCTTGCCCCGCAACGGCAGGATGGCCTGGAAGCGGCGGTCGCGGCCCTGCTTCGCCGAGCCTCCGGCGGAGTCCCCTTCGACCAGGTAGATCTCACACTTGGCCGGGTCCCGCTCCTGGCACTCGGCGAGCTTGCCGGGCAGGCCCGCACCGTCGAGTGCGCCTTTGCGCCTCGTCAGGTCTCGGGCCTTCCGCGCGGCCTCGCGAGCGCGAGACGCGTCCAGGGCCTTCGCCACGATGCGGCGGGCCACGGACGGGTTCTGCTCGAGGAATTCTCCGAGCCTCTCGTTGAGGATGCTCTCGACGATCCCCTTGACCTCCGAGTTGCCCAGCTTGCCTTTCGTCTGGCCCTCGAATTGTGGGTTTGGGACCTTGACGCTGATGACGGCCGTCAACCCCTCCCGTGTGTCCTCGCCCTGGATGCTCTGGGAGGAATCCTTGAGTTGCCCGGACTTGCTCGCGTACGCGTTCAGCGTGCGGGTGAGCGCGCTCTTGAACCCCACGAGATGTGTTCCGCCATCGCGGGTGTTGATGTTGTTGGCGAAGGCGTGCACCAGTTCGGTATAGCCATCGTTCCACTGCAGGGCGATCTCGACGCTGGTCCCCTCGCGCTCTCCTTCGATGAGGATGGGTGTGGGGTTGAGGGTCTGCTTGTTCCGGCTGAGGTGCTCGACATAGGAGACGATGCCGCCTTCGTACTGGAACCGATGGTGGCGGTCGTCACGCTCGTCCTCGAGGGTGATCAGGATGCCGCGATTGAGGAACGAGAGTTCCCGCAAGCGCTGCGAGAGCGTGTCGAAGCTGTACTGCGTCGTCTCGAAGATCGTCGCATCGGGCTTGAAGGTGACCCGGGTCCCGCGGCGCTCGGTCACACCGGTGTTCTCCAGCTGACCCACGGGCGTCCCGCGCTCGTATGACTGCCGGTAAACCTTTCCGTCGCGCCAGATCTCGACTTCGAGCCTCTCCGATAGGGCGTTCACGACGGAGACGCCGACGCCATGGAGGCCCCCCGAGACCTTGTAGACACCCTTGTCGAACTTGCCGCCTGCGTGCAGTCGGGTGAGCACGACCTCCACGGCATCCAGGCCCGGAACCGTCGGGTGTGGACCGACGGGGATGCCACGCCCATCGTCAGACACCGTCACCGAGTTGTCGACGTGAATGATCACGTGGATCTCGCGGCAGTGCCCTGCGAGAGCCTCGTCGACCGAGTTGTCGACGACCTCGTACACGAGGTGATGCAGACCCGTCTCGCCGGTAGATCCGATGTACATCGCCGGACGCACACGCACCGCCTCGAGACCCTCGAGAACGCGAATGGACTCCGCGCCGTACTCGGCGGAACCCTCTTCGATCGCGTCCGTTTGTCGACTGCTCATCTGTCCTTCATCGCTCCCCGTCATGACGCCTCGTGCACTCGCCCCCCCTCGACCTCGAAGAGGCGGCCCCCGTGAGGTAACCCTCGTGCCCAGGCCGGGTGCGCGGTCGTCACCAGCACCTGGGCAAGCTCGACGACGCGTCCACAGAAACGCTGGGATCTCTCCTCGTCGAGCTCGGAATCCAGATCGTCGAGCAGCGCCACGGCCGCGGTGTGACGCTCGGCCCGGTGCAACTCCAGGGAGGCGAGGACGAGAGCGAGAACCAGGCTCCTTGCCTGTCCCGAGGACGCTCCCTGAGAAGCCTCTTCCCCCGCCACCCTCAAGAGGATCTCGTCCCGCTGGGGTCCGACGAGGCTGCGCCGCGCCGCGCGCTCTCTGGGCCGCTGGCGCTGCAGCTCGGCCTCGAGGCGTTCGCGCTGACGTTCCTCGTCGGGCTCGGGATGGCTCGACGCGATCTGACAATCCTCGCCGTCGGGCATGAACGATGTGTCGAGGAGTCCATGAAGGCTCTCCACGTAGCGTGCCCGCCGCGCGCGTACCTGTGCGCCGACCGCGACGAGCGACTCATCCCACGCCTCCAGGCCCTTCCCGCCTCGCTCCAGGCACGCCGATCGTTGTTGTGTCACGCGCTCCATGTCCCTGAGCAGGGCTCGGTAGGACGGCCAGAGTGCGGCCGCTCCACGATCGATGAATTGCCGCCGTGCTCTTCTACCACCGTGGATGATCCGTAGACGTTCGCCGGAGTACACGACGACGTCGAGCCGGCCGAAGTACTCTGCCGCGCGGACAGCGTGCCCATCCAGGCGCAGCGCCCTGCCGTCGGCTCGAAGCTCCAACTCGAGTTGATGTCCCTGCGACGGATTCCCTTCGCCCGCCACCAGCCCGGTCGCGAGGAGCGCCGAGGCTCCTCGTCGGATCGTGTGGCGCGTCTGCTCCGTGCGAAAGGAACGCCCGCGGGAGATGAGTCCAACCGTCTCGAGAACGCTCGTCTTTCCTTGCGCGTTCCTCCCGAAAAAGACGTTGAGTCGAGGATCGAGGTCGACGCGCTCGTCCAGGAGATTCCGCACATTGCGCGCACCAATCCGCCGCAACCACATCCCGAAGACCGGCTCAAAGGCGCATCGGCATCACGATGTAGCGGTAGTCGATCTCGCTCTCACCGTCGGGTTTGAGTAGGCCGGAGCTCTCCTGGTCGTTCAGGTGAAGCGTCACGCTTTCGCTGCCCGCGGCGCCCAGGAAGTCGAGTAGATACTGCGCGTTGAAACCGATCTCGATGGGATCTCCGGTGTACTCCACCTCGAGAACCTCCTGCGCCTCACCCAGGTCCGGAGAGGATGCCAGGAGCGAAACCTGTCCCGTAGCCAGCGCGATTCGGACCGCCCGGCTCCGTTCCGACGAGAGCAGGCTCACGCGCCGAAGGGCCATCACGAACGCTTCTCGATCCAGGCTGATGCTCTTGTCTCCGCCGGCGTCCACGACCTTCTCGTA
>JALGVN010000067.1 GCA_025774645.1 bacterium | reverse complement strand
GACCGGAGCCGCTTCCTCCGCGTCGGGTTCCCGGAGGAGAGGGTCGAGATCGCGGGGAACACGAAGTTCGACGCGCTCCCGCGGCCGTTGCCGGAAGAGGAGAGGCGCGCGCTCCGGGCGTCTCTCGGAATCCCGGACGGGAGTCCCGTGGTCGTGTTCGGCAGCGTGCGGCCGCTCGAGGAGGAGCCGGTCGCGAACGCGACCGGACAGGTGCTCTCCCGGGTCGCGGAAGCGCACGTCGTCGTCGCGCCCAGACACCTTGACCGGGCGCTGCCGCTGGTGAACGCCCTCGACGCAGCGGGCGTGCGATCGGTGAGGCGCTCGGATCCCGGTTCGGGCCGTCCGGCGGAGGGGCGCACGGTCGTTCTGGACACCACGGGCGAGCTCTCGAGGGTCTACGCGATCGCGGACGTCGCGTTCGTCGGCGGGAGCCTCGGGCCGTACGGGGGACACAACCCGCTCGAGCCCGCGGCGCACGGCGTTCCGGTTCTGTTCGGCCCGCACACCGAGAGCTGCCGGGATTCGGCGGAGCGGCTCCTGGCAGCCGGAGGGGGATCGGTCGTCGGCCCGAACGAGCTGACCGGGGTGGTCGTCGGCCTTCTTGAAGATGCGGCGGCGCGTGAGGCGATGGCGTCGGGCGCGCTGGCCGCGGTGGAGTCGGGCAGGGGCGCAACCGGGCGCATCCTGGGAGTGCTCGAGAGCGCGGGGGTGATCGAGAGGTGAGCGGCAGGCCGGAGCGCGAGAGAGGAGGGCGACGCGGGTCCCTTTCCGGGGACGCGGAGGCGCGCCGGGCGCTCTCGCTGAGCGCTCGGGCGATTCGCTGGTGGGACCGCTTCGCCCGCGGCGAGCAGAGCCCGCGGGGTCTCGGAGTCGCCGTGGCCGGCGTCCTCGTCATGGTCTCGGTCCTCTACGGCATCGGTGTGTGGCTGTCGCTTCGATTCCGGGCGACAAGGCGGGCTCGGGTCGCCGTTCCAGTCATCTCCGTTGGGAACCTGGTCGTTGGCGGGACGGGGAAGACCCCGCTCGTGATCCACCTTGCGCGGCGCCTCGTCAGCGACGGCCGGACCGTCGCCGTCGTGAGCAGAGGCTACGGGCGCGAGGAAGGGGGAGCCGTCGTCGTCTCGCGCGGGGACCGGCCAGTGGCGTCCTGGGAGCGGGCGGGCGACGAGCCGTATCTCATTGCGCTTCTCACGAAGGGCGCGCGCGTCGTGGTGTCGGCGAAGCGCTACGAGGCAGCGCAATACGCCGTGGAAAACCTCGGCGCAGATGTTATATTGCTGGACGATGCCTACCAGCACGTGCAGCTCGCGAGGGACCTCGACATCCTCGCGGTCGACGCGCGTCACCCCGTGGGAAACGGACACCTGTTTCCCGCCGGCTCGCTCCGCGAGCACCCGCTCGGCGTCGGTCGTGCCGACGTGATCGTCGCAACCCGCTGCGACACGGTCGGCGGAGCGGCCCGGGTCGCGCGCACGCTCGGACCCCTCGCGCCCGGCGTCCCGATCGTCGAGACCCGGATGAAGCCCGTGGAGCTGTGGGAGGTCGGGACCGGCCTTTCGGCAGACGTGTCCTCCCTCCGCAACGGCCCCGTGCTGGCGCTCTCGAGCATTGCGAACCCCGGCGATTTCGAACGGACGCTCGTGAAGCTCGACGCGAACGTGGCGGCGCGTGTGGCGTTTCCGGACCACCACCGCTACACGGAACAGGATCTCGAAGCGGTCGAGGACGAGATTCGGGGGTCCGGGGCGCGCGCGGTGGTCACGACCGAGAAGGACGCCGTGCGGCTCTCGGACTGGAGGCCGCCCGTCCCGGTCTACGCGCTCGGTATCGAACTCGAGGTGACACGCGGGGAGCGGCTTCTCGGCATGGCGCTCGAGAAGGCGATCGGGAGGAGGAAGCGTCATGGAGCTTGAGGAGTACGGAAAGCTGACGAACGCGGAGCTCGGCGAGCGACTGGCCCGGCTCAAGCGGGAGAAGAACGCCGTCATCCTCGGGCACAACTATCAGATCGAGGCCGTCCAGCAGGTCGCGGATCACCTGGGGGACTCGCTCAGGCTCGCTCAGCTCGCGACCGAAACGGACGCCGACGTCATCGTCCTCTGCGGCGTCGACTTCATGGCGGAGAGCGCGAAGATCCTGAACCCGAGCAAGAGGGTCTTCCTTCCTAACGAGGCGGCGACCTGTCCAATGGCCGCCATGGTCACGGCGGAGGATCTTACCGCGTTCAAGGCGAAGCACCAGAGCGCCGCGGTGGTCTCGTACGTGAACACGTCCGCGGCGGTCAAGGCGGTGAGCGACGTCTGTTGCACCTCGTCGAACGCCGTCGAGGTGGTCAGGGGCGTCGAGGAGGACGAGATCATCTTCGTCCCCGACAGGAATCTCGCCGCCTATGCGGCGTCGAAGACCGACAAGAAGATCATCCCCTGGGACGGCTACTGCTACGTCCACAACAACTTCGTCGCCGAGGACGTCGGGCTCGCGCGAGGCGAGCACCCCGGTGTTCCGGTCGTCGTCCACCCCGAGTCTCCGCCCGAGGTCGTCGAGAGCGCCGACTACGTCACGTCGACGAGCGGGATGGTGAAGCTCGGGGCCGAGCACGACGAGCTCATCGTCGGGACGGAGATCGGACTCATCGAGCGCATGAACCGCGAGTTCCCCGAGAAGAGCTTCTACCCGCTCTCAGCGTTCGCGGTCTGCCGGACGATGAAGCTCACCGACCTCCCGCGGGTCGTCTGGGCGCTCGAGAACGAAGAGCACGAAATCGACATCCCCGAGGATGTCCGTTTGCGCGCCGAGGGCGCGCTCAAGCGCATGCTCGAGTTCGTGAAGTAGCGCCGCGCGAACCCCGGGCGGCGCCCTGCCGAGGAGACCGGATGGAGACCGCCGATTTCATCGTCGTGGGAAGCGGGATCGCCGGACTCACCTTCGCTCTCACGGCCGCCGAGCGGGGCCGCGTCATCGTCATCACGAAGAAGGACGACGCGGAGTCGGCCACGAACATGGCCCAGGGCGGGATCGCCGCGGTCATGCTCGGGACCGACTCGTTCGACAGGCACATCGAGGACACGCTGACCGGGGGCGTCGGCCTGTGCAATCGCGAGGCCGTCGAGATCGCCATACGGAGCGGTCCCGACGCCGTGCGCCGTCTCATGACGTGGGGTGCGCGCTTCTCGACGCGCGAGAGCGCGGACGGGGAAGAGGTCCTCGACCTCGGGCAGGAGGGCGGCCACTCCGCGAGACGGATCGTCCACGCCGCCGACATGACCGGCAGGGAGATCGAGACCTCGCTCCTCGAGGCCGTCGCCGGGAACCCGAACATCGAGGTCTGGGAGGACCACGTCGCGATCGACCTCATCGTCGACGGGACGGGGGAAGAACGCTCGTGCGTCGGCGTCCACGTTCTCGACGTCGAAGCGGGGAAGGTCCTCACCGCCTCGGCCGCCGTGACGGTTCTGGCGACGGGCGGATGCGGGAAGGTCTACCTCTACACGACCAACCCCGACATCGCGAGCGGAGACGGCGTCGCGATCGCCTTCCGGGCGGGCGTTCCGGTCCGGAACATGGAGTTCATCCAGTTTCACCCCACCTGCCTCTACCACCACGACGTGAGGTCGTTCCTCATATCCGAGGCCGTCCGAGGCGAGGGTGCGGTCCTCAAGACCCTCGGCGGGCGGCGAATCATGGAAGGCGAGCATCCGCGGGGGGACCTCGCTCCCCGGGACGTCGTCGCTCGCGCGATCGACCGCGCGATGAAGTCCACGGGAGACAAGCACGCGTACCTCGACATCACGGCGGAAGACGCCGACCGAGTCCGCTCGCGGTTCCCGAACATCGACACGCACCTGCGCGAGCTCGGCATCGACCTGACGCGCGACCCGATTCCGGTCGTTCCTGCGGCGCACTACCTGTGCGGGGGCATCGAGGTCGACCTCACGTGCAGGACCGGGCTGCCCGGGCTCTACGCCGTAGGCGAGACGGCGCACACGGGCATGCACGGCGCCAACCGTCTGGCATCGAACTCCCTGCTCGAGGCCGTCGTCTTCAGCGGGCGCGCCGCGATCTCCGCGATGTCCGAGCTCGACGACCGGAGGGCGGCCGTCGCGTCCGCAGGCACGCGGGAGTGGGAGGGGAACGAGGCCGGACCGATGCCCGAGGGCGTCCTGATCGACTACAACTGGGACGGTGTCCGCAGACTCATGTGGGACTATGTTGGAATCGTGAGGACCGTGAGAAGGCTCGGGCTCGCTCGCGCGCAGATCGTGGCGATCCGCCACGAGATCGTCGAGTTCTTCGCGCGGTATCCCGTCAGCCGCGACCTCATCGAGCTCCGGAACATCTCCCTGGTCGGCGAGCTCATCATCAGGAGCGCGCTCGAGAGGAAGGAGTCGCGGGGACTCCACTATCTCGAGGACCACCCCGAACGGGACGACGGACACTTCCTCCACGACACGATCATCAGCGGGGGGCTCGGACCGTGAGGTTCTCGACACGAAGTCTCGTAGTTCTATTCGTCGTTCTCGTGGCGGGCCTGCCGTCAGGCTGTGCCGAAGGAGGCGATGCAGAGGTGAGCACGAACAGTGGCGCTGCGGGAGGCGAGGTCCGGAGCCCCGTCGTCGCAGGAGCGTTCTACCCGAGCGACCCGTCAGCTCTCGCGCGGGACGTGGACCGGTTCCTCGACCAGGCTGAGCTGCCCGAGGTCGCGGGAGAGATCGTCGGAATCGTCTCCCCGCACGCGGGCTACATATACTCCGGGAGCGTTGCCGCCCACGCGTACGTCGCCCTCAGGGGCCGCGCGTTCGACACCGTCGTCGTCGTGGCGCCGTCCCACCGCGTCGCTTTCAAGGGGGCGTCGGTCTTCGGCGGGGACGGATACGCGACGCCGCTCGGGACCGTCGCCGTCGATCGCGAGATCGCAGACGAGATCCGGAGCGCGTCGGGGGACTTCGTCTACGAGCCCAGGGCGCACGAGGCAGAGCACTCGCTCGAGGTCCAGGTTCCGTTCCTCCAGAGGACCCTGGGCGAGTTCGAGATCGTACCCATAGTGATGGGCGACCAGGGGGTCGGGAACGTGCGGATCCTCGCTGCCGCGATCGTCGACGCCGTGAAGAATCACGAAGGGGAGAAGCGTGTGCTCCTCGTGGCGAGCACCGACCTCTCGCACTACCACGACGACGACACCGCGAGGAGACTCGACGCGCGCGTTCTCGAGGCGGTCGACGCCTTCGACCCCGAGGGGCTTCTCGATGCCCTCGCCCGGGGAGAGTGCGAGGCGTGCGGCGGCGGTCCGACCGGGACCGTCCTCATGGCCTCCCGCGAGCTCGGCGCCAAGGAGGCGCGCGTTGTCAAGTACGGAACGTCGGGCGACACGAGCGGCGACCGGAGCCAGGTCGTGGGGTACATGGCGGCGATCGTGACGAAGCCCGCGGCGTGCGGTGACGTGACGGTCGACGGGGAGAGCGCCGCGGTCGGCGTCGCCGGGACGGGAGTTTCAGCGGCGAGCGCAGGCGAGCGTCCGTACGAGGGACTGAACATCGCGGAGAAGAAGGAGCTCCTCATCCTGGCCAGGCGCGCGATCGAGAGCGCGATCGCAGGAGGCGCGCCTCCCGTTTCGGACCTCGAGTCGGCCGCGCTCGACACGGAGTGCGGCGCGTTCGTGACGATCGAGAAGGGCGGGCAGCTCAGGGGCTGCATCGGGCACGTCAGAGCCGACGCCCCGCTCAGGAGGACCGTCGTCGACATGGCGGTCCAGGCGGCGCTTCACGATCCGCGCTTCCCGCAGGTCACGGGCGACGAGCTCGCCGGACTCGACATCGAGATCTCCGTCCTCTCGCCGCTCGAGAAGGTGGGGGACGTCTCCGAGATCGTCGTCGGGCGCGACGGCCTCATCATGCAGGACGGGTACCGGAGCGGTCTCCTCCTTCCGCAGGTGGCGACCGACTACGGGTGGGACCGCGAGACCTTCCTGGATCACACCTGCCGCAAGGCCGGGCTCGAGGCCGGATGCTGGAGGCGCGAGGGCGTCACGATCCTCAGATTCACGGCCGAGGTCTTCGGCGAGAAGGAGGTTCTCGGGAAGGGTTGACCGGCAGCGCCGGTCACCGTGCGGAGTGAGCATCAGCGGAGGCAGCACGATGGGACACAGGGGTATCCGGATTGGCGTCACCTCGCTCCTGATCGCGGGAGCGCTGGCCGTTCTCGTCGTCGGGATTGCCGGTCTCGCCTCGGGAGGACGCTCGGGCGGGGGACAGGGGTTCGTCGAACCGCGCGAGGCCCGCTACTGGGACCGTCTCGAGAACGGCGATGTCAGGTGCGCGCTCTGCCCGCGCCGGTGCGTCGTGGCGCCCGGCGAGAGGGGATACTGCGAGGTTCGCGAGAACCGTGAGGGCACGTACTACACCCTCACCTACGGGAACCCCTGCGCCGTCCACATCGACCCCATCGAGAAGAAACCGTTCTATCACTTCCTCCCGACGACTCGCGCGTTCTCGATCGCGACCGCGGGCTGCAACCTCGAGTGCAAGTTCTGCCAGAACTGGCACATCTCGCAGTCGCTGCCCGAGGAGCTCTACAACGAGAGTCTGACCCCCGAGGAGCTGGTCGAGGCGGCGATCGCGAACGGCTGTGCGAGCATCGCCTACACGTACTCCGAGCCCACCATCTTCTACGAGTACATGATCGACACGGCGCGGCTCGCCCGCGCGGCCGGTCTCAGGAACGTCTATCACTCCAACGGATTCATCAACGAGGAGCCGCTGAGGGAGCTTTGCAGGTACCTCGACGCGGCGAACATCGACCTCAAGGGGTTCAGCGAGGACTACTACCGCGACATGAGCGACGCGTGGCTCGAGCCTGTCCTGCGGACGCTCAGGATCCTGAAGGAGGAGGGGATCCACGTCGAGATCACGACGCTCGTGGTGCCCGGGTGGAACGACGACCCGGAGATGGTCTCGGCCATGTGCGCCTGGATCTACGAGAACCTCGGCGACGACGTGCCGCTCCACTTCTCGCGGTTCCACCCCCAGTACAAGCTGCCCGATCTGCCGCCCACGCCGATCGAGCGTCTCGAGATGGCCCGGAACCTCGCCCGCGAAGCCGGCCTCAAGTACGTTTTCATCGGCAACGTCCCCGGGCACATGGCGAACTCGACCTACTGCCCGGAGTGCGGCCGCAGGCTGATCTATCGGATCGGCTACACCGTCGATCCGTCAGGTCTCGTCTCGGGAGCCTGCGCGTCGTGCGGGACCGGGATCGAAGGCGTGTGGGAGTGAGGGGGTCTCGGGGACGGCCCGGCTCACTGCCTCAGGGTGGCGGCGGGGGCTTTATGACGGTCTTGACAGCGGGCCGAGTGTTGCCCTAGACTGAGTTGTCCCGGCGGTCCCCCGACCGTCGGGGGCCGGACTCCGGAGAGCTTCTGGGCTTGCCTCTCGCCATTCAAGGAGGAGCGGATGCGGTCTGTCCTGGTAACCGTCTTGGTCTTCGCTCTCGCCGGCGTGACCTCGGCAGACATCCCGACACCCGGCGAGTACAGGTACCTGGACGCTATCATGGTCGGGGACCCCGATACTTTGGTGTGGGTGACCGTGGATCTCGAGTCAGTCCAGGACGGCATAGATCTGGCGGAGTCGTTCTTCACTCATCCGCTGGTGGACCTGATACCTGAGCTCGAGGACCAGGGCATCGATACAGGCCACTCGGATACGGTTCTGGCCAAGGTGGGAACCCACGACACCGTGCAGTTCTTCGAGACGAGCGTCGGGCGGCGAAGCGCTGTGTGCCGGATGTTGAATGGCGTCACCCTCACGGGGTCCGATCTAGGGGTCACGCTGATCGACCACTCAGACGCCGAGTACGGGATCATCTGCGAGGATGTCGGACCGGACACTCGCATCGAGGGCCTCAGCATCACCGGCGGGATCGGCAGGGACCAGGGGAGAGTCGCGGACGGTGACGGCAGGAACCTGGTCGCTGGGATCGCGTGCCTCGAAGGCGCGGACCCGACGATCAGCGGCGTGTATATCTGGGGGAGCGCTACCGGGATCGTGATCCGCGGGACCAGCGCTCCGCTGATCGAGTGGACAGTGATCGCCCGCGGCAGCCACCACGGCATGTACATCGCCAAGTCGGGGGGCGCCGAGGTCGTGGCCGACCACGTTACCGTCGTCCAGAACTTCGACCACGGCATCTACGCCTACGGGGGCCAGGTCTCGATCACCAACAGCTGCCTCACTCACAACGGGAAGAGCGGCGTCAGGGACTATCTCGGCGAGCCGATCGTCGGATACTGCAACGTCTATTGGAACGACCAGATCGATCCCAATCCCGAGACGGGTCCGCTGAACTACAGCGGGATGGAGGATCAGACCGGGACGAACGGGAACATCTCCGAGGAGCCCTTCTACTGCGACTTCACGGGGGCCGCAGGCTACGACTACCACGTCTGCGTCGACTCGCCGAACGTCGGCGCCGACAGCACGGGCGGTGACATCGGGGGCCTGGGCGGCGCCTGCACCGAGTGCGCCTCGGTCGTGGAGGCCACGACCTGGGGAGCGATCAAGGCACTCTACAGGTAGCGCCGCAGCCTGGTTCACACGGACGGAATTCGAGAGGGCCCTGCCGCTTGCGGCGGGGCCCTCTTTTGTGGGTGCGCCGGGCATGGCGCGCAGCGCCGATGTACTGCTGCGAAACGGCTTCCGCCGCTGTGCGGAAGGGAGTAGGATGTCGGCGCTCGTGCGAAGCCGGCCTGCCAGAGTGCGCAAATCGAGATCACACTAGCCACGAGACACTCAGCAGCGAGACAGCAGGGAGGAGAAGACGAACACCCAAAGAAGCAGCGTTCATGCGTTGGCCGCGATCCTGACGGTCTTCGCCTGCATCCTGATCGTGCATCCGTGCGCCGTCGCGCAGGAGCTCACGCCGCGAGCCTACTGGCCGGCGCCGGAAGGAACCAACGCGGCCGTTCTCGCCTATGAGTACTCCACCGGGGATGTGGCGACCGATCCCTCGCTGCCGGTCACGGGTATGGAATCAAGCATCCACGCCGTCCAGTTCGCCTATCTTCGCACATTCAGTCTGCTCGGCAGGACGGCGAACGTGCAGTTCAGTCTTCCGTTTGCCCGGGGAACGACCGAGGGGTTTGTGGAGGGGGAACTGCGCAGCCGCACGTTCTCTGGACTGGCGGACGTGCAGATCCGTTCTGCGATCAACCTCCTGGGCGCTCCGACGATGGACCCGGTCGAGTTCCAGGCGCTACGCGCGAAGCCGCGAACGGTCATGGGCGCGAGCCTCCTGGTTCAGCTGCCGACAGGGGGCTACGAGCCGGACAAGCTCATCAACCTGGGGTCCAACCGGTGGGCCGTGAAGCCGGCCCTGGGAGTCATCTGGCCGTTCCGCCCCACCTGGATGCTGGAGTCCGAGCTGGGTGCCTGGTTCTTCGGTGACAACGACGAGTTCCTGGGCATGACCCGGGAGCAGGATCCGATTCTCTCCAGCCAGTTCCACCTGGTGAAGAGGTTCCGGCCTGGCTTCTGGGCAGCTCTGGATGCGAATTACTACTACGGAGGCCGCACCACCGTCGGCCAGGACCTGAGCGCGGATCTGCAGCGGAACTCGAGATTCGGGGGGACCCTGCTGTTTCCCTTCAAGCGCCAACACGCCATCCGGGGCAGCTACAGCACAGGGATGGTCACCGCGTCCGGCAACGACTACGAGAAGTTCACGCTCAGCTATCAGTACGTGTGGCGATAGAGGACGACGCCACGGGCCCAGCGCGCGTCATACGGGTGTCCATGTTGACGGTCGTAGAAAGGGTGTGAGCTCGATTGCAGAACGTGACGTTCAACCTGGCCGGTGGAGGTCTCCTCTACCGTATCCTGCCGGACCGATTGGTCGGAAGCGTTGGAGTGTGCGTCGGGGCGATCCTGATCACCTGGGTGCCGCTGCTCGTTCTTTGTCTCATGGCTGGTACCGCGATCGGCGGCGCGGTCGGCATCCCATTCCTGAGCGACCCCCTTCCTCACGCGCGCTTCCTCATCAGCCTGCCAGTCCTGGTCGTGGCGCCGAGTCTCATCAACCGACGCCTGTCCTATGTCGTCCGCTATCTCTGGAATACAGAGATCGTCGTCGAGGAGGACCGTCCACGCTTTGAGAAGGCTGCTCGTGACGCCAGCCGTCGCAGCGCCTCCATAGGAGCGGACGTCCTGGTGCTCATCATCGCATACGCCACAGCTCTGTCGGCCGCCTGGCTCGCTCAGCCCGAGGGTCTGTCG
>JALGVN010000066.1 GCA_025774645.1 bacterium | reverse complement strand
GTCCGAGGTCTGGGACATCATGGGGAAGATCCCGGCCGTCGGAGAACGGGCTCGCGAGCTGACGAGCCGCGCCCTCGAGGGCATCCGGGGCATCTTCGTGCCGGGGATCCTCTTCGAGGAGCTCGGGTTCAAGTACTTCGGACCGCTCGACGGCCACGACGTCGAGCTCCTCATCCACGCGTTCGAGCGGCTCAAGCACACCGACGGCCCGCTCCTCATCCACGTGATCACGACGAAGGGGAAGGGGTTCGCGCCCGCCGAGGAGGACGCCTCCCGCTTCCACGGGATCGGGGCGTTCGACAAGACGACCGGCACCCTCAAGAAGACGCCGACAGCCATCTCGTACACGGAGGCCTTCGGACGGACTCTCGTGTCGCTCGCCGAAGACGACGAGAAGATCGTGGCGGTGACGGCCGCGATGCCGGCGGGCACGGGACTCATGCACTTCGCGAAGCACTATCCGGACCGCTTCTTCGACGTCGGGATTGCGGAGCAGCACGCGGTGACGTTCGCGGCGGGACTCGCCGCGAGCGGCGTGAAGCCCGTCGTCGCCATCTACTCCTCGTTCATTCAGCGCGCGTACGATCAGATCATCCACGACGTCTGCCTCCAGAACCTGCCGGTCAGGTTCATGATAGACCGCGGCGGGGTGGTCGGCGACGACGGACCGACGCACCACGGCGTCTTCGACCTGTCGTTTCTCCGGGCCGTGCCCAACCTGATCCTCATGTCGCCGAAGGACGAGAACGAGCTCGGCTCGATGGTGCGGACCGCGATCGAGCACGACGAGGGGCCGACAGCCGTCAGATACCCGAGGGGCGCTGGGCAGGGTGTCCGGATGAACTTCAACCCGCCGCCGATCCCCGTCGGGAAGGGCGAGCGACTGAGGGACGGGACCGACGTCAGTCTCATCGCCATCGGCTCGATGGTGCGCCCGGCGGAGCTCGCCGCGGAGGAGCTCGAACGCGAGGGCGTCTCGGCGTCCGTCGTGAACGCGCGCTTCGTGAAGCCATTAGACCGCGCTCTCATCCTCGAGGAGGCCGGGAAGACGAAGAGGGTCGTCACCCTCGAGGAGAACGTGGCCGCGGGCGGATTCGGGGCGGCCGTCCTCGAGCTTCTTCACGCGGAGGGCGCCGACGACGTCGCGACGAGAATAATGGCGCTCCCGGACGAGTTCATCACGCACGGCTCGCGGGACCGGCTGCTCAAGGACTGCGGTCTCACACAGGGCGACATCGTCGCTGTGGTGCGCGCGCTCCTCGCGGGGACGCGCCGTCGGTAGAGGAGGTGCCTGGCATGAAGAGCGTCGGCATCCTGGCCAATCCCCTGAAGGAGGGGATCGGAGGAGCCATCGAGCTGGTAGCGGAGTGGTGCGAGGGTCAGGGGCTCGAGCTCATCGTCGATGACCGTAATCGCGACGCCGCGCCTTCGTCCGTTGCGACCCTCCCGTCCAGCGAGGTCGTCGCGCGCGCCGATCTCATCTTCGCGTTCGGCGGCGACGGGGCGCTCCTCTTCGCGGCTCGCGAGGTCGCGATCGGCGGGCGCGAGACGCCGATCTTCGGCGTGAACATGGGGAGTCTCGGGTTCCTCACGCAGATCGCGGGCGACGAGCTCGGCGCCGTTCTCGAGGCGCTCGACCCCGGGGAGCTGCCTGTGAGCGAGCGGATGATGCTCTCGGTCGGCGTTTTCGGGCGCGACCGGTCGGACGTGGCCCTGAACGACGTCGTCATCACGAAGGCCGCGGAGTCCAGGATGCTGTCGTTCGAGGCCCGCGTCGACGGCGAGCTCGTGACGCGGTACGCCGCGGACGGTCTCATCCTGGCGACGCCGACGGGCTCCACCGCCCACGCGCTCTCGGCGGGAGGCCCCGTTGTCGCTCCGAACGTAGAGGCGATCATCCTGGCTCCCATCTGCCCGCACACGCTGAGCCTGAGGCCGCTCGTCGTTCCGCCGACCGCCGCGATCGAGGTCCAGATGCTCTCGAGCGACGATGCGACGATCGTGACCGCCGACGGCCACAAGGTCTTCGGGATCGGCGAAGGGGACGTGGTCGTGGTCCGGACCGCCGCCACCAGGGCGAGACTCGTCGAGATCGCGGAGCACTCGTACTACGAGATCCTCCGCAGGAAGATGCGCTGGGCCGGCCGCGTGAGAGAGAGGTAGGGGATGAGCCGGGACGCGCGTCTCTCGGCGAGCGACCTGCTGGCTCCGCCGAACCTGGTGACCCTGTCGAGGATCGCCCTCGTACCGGTGGCCCTGGCCCTCCTCGCTTCCGAGCGGCGTCTCGCGGCGATCGTCGTCCTGCTGATCATGATGGCGACGGACGGCGTCGACGGCTACGTCGCGAGGAAGACCGGGAGAGTTACGGATCTCGGCAAGATCCTCGACCCGGTCGCGGACAAGATCGTGATCGACTCGGTGCTGATCCTCCTCGCGGTGCGAGGGGAGTTCCCGGTGGCGGCGGTGGTCGTGTTCCTCGTGCGCGACGTGGTCAGCCTGATTGGCGCGATCGCGATCTCGAGGAGGTTCCACGTCGCGCTCGCTGCGAACCGGGTGGGGAAGATCGGGTTCATCGTGCTGTCGGCGATGGTCATCGTGTACGTGGCCGACATCGTCCCGCTCGAGGTGCCGCTCATGATCGCGGGAGTGACGCTCGCGGTCGCCTCCGGCATCATCTACGTCGTCGAGGCTCGTCGCGCGGTCGAGGCGGCGCGAGTCGAGGTCTCCTGAGGTCGATTCGAGGAACGGGGGAGGACACTGTGGGAGAGGGCCCGTCGAGAAGCAAGGTCTACTTGCTCCGCCTGCACGACGGAGGGACCGACGAGATCGCTGCCGGGCTCGACCTGCTGCTCGACAGGAGCGGCGTCGGCGAGATCGCATCGACCAACGAGACGGTGGCCGTCAAGATGCACTTCGGCGAGAGCGCCGAGACGGGCCACGTCAAGCCGCGGTTCATTCGTCGCGTCGTCGCGTGGCTCGCGAAGAGGGGCACGAGGCCCTTTCTCACCGACACGAACACGCTCTACCGCGGCAGCAGGAGCGACTCGGTGCAGCACCTCAGGACGGCGCTCGAGCACGGGTTCACGTTCTCGGCGGTCGCCGCCCCCGTGCTGATCGCCGACGGGCTACGGGGGACGTCGGAGACGAAGCTCCCCGTGGCGGGCGGGATGCTCAAGGAGGCCGCGTTCGGAGCCGAGCTGGTGAAGACGGACAGCATTCTCGCCGTCAGTCACTTCAAGGGACACGAGCTCTCGGGCTTCGGAGGGGCGATCAAGAACCTGGGGATGGGCGGAGCTTCGCGGTCCGGGAAGCTCGAGATGCACTCGACCACGAAGCCCTACGTGCGCACCAACTGCATCGCGTGCGGGATCTGCGCATCCTGGTGTCCGGCCGACGCGATCCGCGTGACCGAGGCTGCCGTGATCGACGTCGAGAAGTGCATCGGCTGCGGCGAATGCATTGCCGTGTGCCCGGAGAAGGCCGTGGGCATCCACTGGAACGAAAGCACTGACGTCTTCCAGAAGAAGATGGTAGAATACGTGAAGGCCATCTCGGTAGCGAAGCGCGGACGGATCGGCTACGTGAACTTCCTCACGGACGTCCATCCTCTCTGCGACTGCTACGGGACGCCGAAGGTGCCGATCGTGGACGACGTGGGCGTCCTCGTCTCGCTCGACCCGATCGCGATCGACCAGGTCTCGTACGACCTTGTGAACGAGGCGCCGGTGACCAGAAACAGCAGCCTCAGCGACGGTTACCGCAGCGGCGGAGACAAATTCCGGGATCTTCATCCCGATGTTGACCCCTCCGTTCAGCTCAGGTACGGTGAGGAGCTCGGTGTCGGGACCCGGGACTACACCCTGATAGAGATCGACGAAAGCGCCCGTAGCTCAGTTGGATAGAGCACTGGATTCCGGTTCCAGGTGTCGGAGGTTCGAATCCTCTCGGGCGTACCACTGACGGGGCGGCCGGCGGCGATGCGCCGCCGGCCCGCACCCATCAGGCTCCGGCGCGCCGACCCCACTCGCACTGCAGGCGCGCTCCGGAACGGTCCAGGAGGCAGACATGAAGACCCCGATCGTAGCGGCTGCGCTGTGTCTCGCGCTCTCTGTGGCTCCGGCGGCCGGACAGGTGATCTACTCGATCGCGTACCCGGACGGAGGCTCCCTCGTCTCTCTCGAAGCTGAGGGGGTCGTCGTGCGCCACGTCGGCACGTCCGAGGCGCTCATCGAGGGCGACGCGCGGCTCGGAGCCGAGCTCCGCGCGCGCGGCCGCGTCGTCGAGCGCGTCGTCGAAGTGGGTCGCTGGGCGGAGCTCTACCTCTGCTATCCGGCGGCGGGCCTGGACGAGCTCGCTCGAGCGGGGGAGGTCCTGTGGATCGAACCCGACGGTGCGGTCCTGGTCGGCGCGTCGTCGGGCGCGGCCTTCGAGATCGCGCGCGCGTCGTTCATGGCGTACCCGCTGCCCGCGTCGGTCGCCGTCGCCTCCTGGTTCGACGACACGCCGCCGCCTCCGGTCAGGATCGCCATGGAGCGCGACGAGCGGCGTGTCCGGGGGCTCGTCGACGACGTGATCGAGGCGGTCTCGTCCGATTCGCTGATGGCCCACGTCGGGCGGTTGACCCGGTATTCGGACGGCACGCTCAGGACGCGCTACTCGTACGCGGACGGCAAGCGGACGGAGGCGATTCCGTACATCATGAACTCTCTCGCCGCGTACCTCCCCGCGGGCGCCGTCGTCGACACCCAGAGCTTCGAGCTGAACGGGTTCGTCTGCGGTGACACCACGAACCTCATCGTTCCCTACACCATGAAGAACATCGTCGGCGTTCTCCCGGGGACGGGACGCCTGGGGGGCTACTACATCATCTGCGGGCACTACGACGCGACCGCGCACAGCACTCCCGAGTTCGAAGGGGATCCGTTGTGGTGGTGCGACAACCCCGCACCCGGGGCGGACGACAACGGCACGGGAGTGGCGACCGTCCTCGAGGCCGCGCGGGTGCTCGCGGGCGTCGAGTTCGCGTTCGATCTCCACTTCGTGTTCTTCGACGCCGAGGAGCAGGGGCTCTACGGCAGCCGCGCCTACGTCGAGTCAGCCGTGGCGAGAGGCGACACGATCTACGGGGTCGTCAACGTCGACATGATCGGCTACAAGCGCGACGCGGCGTATCCGGACACGAGCCACATCGTCACGAACACGGGCACCCGCTGGCTCGCCGACTGGCTCGTCGACACCGCGGAGATCGTGTACGAGGGTCACTTCAACGACTTCTACGTCCACCGGATCGACATGGCGCTGGCATACAGCGACCACGCTCCGTTCTGGATTGCAGGCTACGATGCGCTCGTGGCGATCGAGCACTGGAACCCGCGGGCCAGGTACCCGTATTACCACACGACTGCCGACACGCTCGAGAACGTCTCGCCGTCGCAGCTGACGAACGTAGCGAAGATGGTCGCGGGCGCGACCGCCCGTCTCCTAGACCCCGAGTCGCTCATCAACCTCGCGGTCTTCCCCGAGGACTTCAGATTCACCCCGGACGATTTCGTAACGACCATGGAGACGACCGTCAGGGTCGACGTTCACGTCTTTGGGCCGGAGGAGTCCGTCGACTTCGTCCTCGAGGTCTGGGACGGCGAGCCGGATGAGGGGGAGCTCCTCTCGAGCATCGAGGAGGAGCGCGCGATGGGCGGGGGCGAGGTCATAACCCACGAGTTCGACTGGGAGTTCGGCGCGGACGACGTGGGCGACCACGTGGTGACCGCCCGCGTCATCGCCGAGGGGACCGACGAGCTGACGCTCTCGGACAACGAGGCGTCGGTCATCATTCAGGTCACCGCGCCGAGCCTCTTCGTCCTCAACCACTTCACGTACCCGAATCCGGCGAACGCGATGGACGAGCTCAACTTCCGCTACGAGCTCTCGCGCGAGTCGGAGTCGGTCGTCCTGGACGTCTACGACGTTACGGGCCAGGATCTCGGGAGCTGCACGAAATACAGGAGCCCTTCCGGCTCGGACGAGGACAACGAGGGGACGAACGCCGGGTGGAACACGATCCCGTGGGATGAGTTCACCGGCACCGCGTCCGGGCTCGCGAGCGGTCTCTACATCTACCGCCTGCGCTGCTACGCTGAGGGGGCGACCGAGGCGACCGTGGCCGAGACGGGCAGATTCGCGGTCGTTCGATAGCGGGCGGAGATGACGGGGAATCCGATGCCGTCGAGAGGGGACCGCGCGGGACACAGCAGCGCGGAGCGTCCCGACGACCACACCGCAGACCTGATACCCGATGAGAACGCGGGGCAGCGTCCCCAGCGGCGTCCGCTCGTCTTCCGGCTCTCGGTAGGCGCGGCGAACTTCGCTCTGGCGGCGATGCTCGTCTACGGGATCACGCGCTACGCGGCGCTCATCCCGCCGCGGTACGGACACCAGTTCGCCTACGTTCCGATTCTGATGGCCGCGGTCGCCTGCTGGATGGTCGTCCGCGGCGTTCTCGCTGTGACGGGGAGGCTCTCCGCACGTGGGGGTTAGCGTGGGCACAAGGGCCAAGGGGCTCGTCGCCTTCGACGTCGACGGAGTGCTTCTGAGGGGACTCTTCCTCTCCCGGCTCGCGTGGACGACGAGCGCGTGGGTCTGGATCCGGCATCTCTGGCTCGGATTCCTGCTGAAGACCGGGATCATCACGGTCCGTCAGGCGGTCGAGCGGGCGTACCAGTTCCAGCGGGGCGCGAGCATCGACCACGTTCTGGAGGCCGCGGAGTCAGTGAGGCTCACCAAGGGAGCTCCCGAGGTCTGCCGGGCTCTCAAGAAGGCCGGGTACGACGTCGTTCTCGTGAGCGCCGGCGTCCCGCAGCAGGTCGTCGAGCACATAGCCTCCCAGGTCGGCGCGGACGGCGCGTACGGCGTCGTGCTCGAGGAGAACGACGGGATCCTCACCGGACGGATGGTGGGGGAGCGGCACTCGTCCCACGGGAAGCGAGCGGGGCTCGAGGGAATCCTCAGGCAGCGCGGCCTCTCGTGGACCGACGCCACGGTCATCGTCGACGACGACAGCAACCTCGACATCGTGGAGGCCGCGTGGCGGAGCATCGGGCTCAACCCCGAGTGGAAGGTGCTCCGGAAAGCGAGCTTCGTGCTACACACGAGGGATCTGAGGGAGATCCTCGAGTTCTTCCCGGAGGGCGCCCGGTTCGGCATCACGCCCCAGCACATCGCCGTCAGGCACGAGCTCCTGCGCAAGGTCATCCACGCCGGCGCGGTCCTCGTGCCGGGAATCGCGGCGTGGTCCGAGCGGTTCACGCTGTGGCTGGTCGGGGTGGTGACCCTCGTCTACCTGGGGTCGGAGTTCCTCCGCCTCAAGGGCGTGGCGCTCCCCGGTTTCTCGACCCTGACGTGGCGGGCGATGCGCGCATCGGAGCCGAGGGGGCTCCTGTGGGGCCCGCTCCTCTTCGGCGCCGGGGTCTGGCTCACGGTGGCGCTCTTCGATCCTCCGGCCTCGACGGCAGGGATCCTGGTTCTTGCCATAGGGGACAGTGCTGCGAGTCTCACAGGAAGAGCTTTCGGAACGACCTCTCTGCCCCACAATCCCGGAAAGACCCTCGTGGGGTCGCTCACGGTCTTCGCGGTGGGCGTGATTATTGCTATGTTCTATGTTCCGCTGCCTTGGGCACTTGCGGTCGGGGTGGTGGCAAGCATGCTCGAATCGCTGCCTCTCGGGGCGGCAGACAACCTGTTGTTGCCTGTAGCCACGGCCGGGACGGTCGCGCTGGCCCTGGGTCTCTGACCAGGCGCCGGAGCCCGCGGGGACGTCCGTCTCCGGGCCGAGGCATTGGGACTTCCCAAGGAGGGGACGTGCTTAAGGAGAAGCTCCAGTCGAAGGAAGCGCGGCTGGGCGTGATCGGGCTCGGCTACGTCGGACTTCCGCTCTCGATGGAGTTCGCGAGGGCGGGCTTCCGCGTGGTCGGCATCGACACCGACGGGGAGAAGGTACGGAAGCTCATGGCGGGGGAATCGTACATCGCCGACATCCCGAGTGAGTGGGTGCGGGAGGCGCTGGATGCCGGGAGCTTCATGGCGACGACGGACTTCGCGGTCCTCGCGGACGTCGACACGGTCGACATCTGCGTGCCGACACCGCTCAGGAAGACGCGCGATCCTGACATCTCGTACGTCCGGTCGGCCGTTCAGGAGATCGTGAAGTACCTCCACAAGGACATGCTGGTGATCCTCGACAGCACCACGTATCCGGGGACGACCGACGAGGTGATCCTCGCCCGGTTCGAGCAGACCGGCCTCAAGGTCGGGGAGGACTTCTACCTCGCTTTCTCGCCGGAGCGCGTCGATCCCGGGAACGAGAACTGGACGACGAAGAACATCCCGAAGGTCGTCGGAGGCGTGACGCCCGCGTGCACGGAGCACGCGGCGCTCCTCTACAAGCAGACCCTGGGGCCCGTCGTGCCCGTCTCCTCGACCAAGGTCGCGGAGATGGTGAAGCTCCTCGAGAACACGTTCAGGAGCGTCAACATCGGCCTCGTGAACGAGCTCGCACTGATGAGCGACCGCATGGGCATAGACGTCTGGGAGGTCATCGACGCGGCCGCCACGAAGCCGTTCGGTTTCATGCCGTTCTACCCGGGTCCCGGGCTCGGCGGCCACTGCATCCCGATCGACCCGTTCTACCTCTCGTGGAAGGCCAAGGAGAGCGGATTCGAGGCGCGGTTCATCGAGCTCGCCGGGGTGATCAACGGCAGCATGCCGCACCACGTGGTGATGAAGGTCTCCGACTGCCTGAATGCCCACGGGAAGCCCGTCAAGGGGTCGAAGATCCTCCTCCTTGGCGTTGCCTACAAGGAAGACATCGACGACATTCGCGAGGCACCGGCCCTCGACATCCTCAAGCTTCTTCAGGACAGGGGCGCCGACCTGTGTTACTCTGACCCGCACGTCGCGAAGGTTTCGGATGCCGGGATCGAGCTCACGAGCCAGGAGCTCACGCCGGAGCTTCTCTCGAGCGCCGACGTGATCGTGGTGACGACGGCCCACTCGGCGTACGACTACGAGGCGATCGTTGCCTCGGGGACCCCGATCGTGGACACGCGGAATGCGTTCAAGGGTCTGAACGGCCACCAGATCTGGAAGCTCTAGCTCGGTGGGGAGTGGTCAATGTCCCAGTATCTCGTCACAGGCGGAGCCGGGTTCATCGGCTCGCACATCGTCGAGCGGTTGCTCGAGCTCGGGCACGAGGTCCGCGTCATCGACAACTTCTCGACGGGGCGGCGGTCGAACATCGCGGGCTTCTCCGGGTCGATAGAGCTCCACGAGGCCGACATCAGGAGCCTCGACGCCGTGCGGAGAGCCGTCGACGGGATCGAGGTCGTCTTCCACCAGGCTGCCCTCGCGTCCGTCCCGCGGTCGGTCGACAACCCCGTCACGAGCAACGAGGTCAACGTCGGCGGAACGCTGAACGTGCTCGTGGCGAGCCGCGATGCCGGCGTGCGACGGGTCATCTACGCCAGCTCGTCGTCCATCTACGGCGACACGCCCGTCCTTCCGAAGAGTGAGAAGATGCCGCCCGCTCCCGCGTCGCCCTACGCCGTGGCGAAGCTCGCGGGCGAGTACTACTGCCAGGTGTTCTCGAATCTCTACGACCTCCCGTGCGTGCCGCTCCGCTACTTCAACGTCTTCGGGCCGAGGCAGGACCCTTCGTCGCAGTACGCGGCCGTGGTGCCGATCTTCGTGACGGCTCTGCTCAACGGCGGGGCCCCGATCATCTACGGAGACGGTGAGCAGTCGAGGGACTTCACGTACGTAGACAACGTCGTCGACGCGAACCTGCTGGCTTCGGAGACGAGCGAGGGCATCGGCGAGGTGATGAACATCGCGTGCGGATCGACGGTCACGGTCAACGAGCTCTACGCGAGGGTAAGCGGCCTCATGGGCTCGTCGATCGAGGCGAAGTACGAGTCGTCCAGGCCGGGCGACGTCAAGCACTCGTTCGCCGACATCGGAAGGGCTCGCCGACTCCTCGGCTTCGACCCCGTCGTGTCGTTCGAGGACGGACTCAAGCGTACCGTCGCCTGGTTCACGGAGGCGAACGGCCGCTGACGGCTTGCGCGGCCGTGGAGGTCGCACGCGGCCCTCGCGCGTCCCTCCCTTCCCGCGCGGCCGGAACCGATCTCCCCCACAACGCCGGAGTGATCCCTTGAAGAACGTGTGGATCCTCGACAGGAGCAAGGAAGAGGCGAGGGAACTCGTCCGTGCCCTGCCGTCGCTGGCGTACCGCG
>JALGVN010000298.1 GCA_025774645.1 bacterium | reverse complement strand
GCCCGACGCAACCCTCTCGCCGCGCTCGTCCCGCCCGTCCCAGACCGCGACGTGGCGACCCGGGTCGGACGTCCCGGACGCGAGCGTCCTGACGAGCCTGCCCGAGACGTTGTAGACGCCGAGCTCCACCACCGCGACGTCGGCGGGCACCGAGTACCCGATCGATGTCACGGGGTTGAACGGGTTCGGGTGGTTCTGTTCGAGCGCGATCGCGCGCGTGAGCATCCCGTCGCCCTCGTCGATGCCGACGGGGAGCAGGAGGTCGTAGTTGCCGGTCCTCTTGGAGCCGTGGCGGAAGGTCGCCCACTCGACGCCCTCGCCGTCGGCATAGACGCCCTCGGAGTCCCAGATGTACACGCCGACGTCCATTCCTCCGACCGCCACCTCGACGTCACCATCGAGGTCCATGTCGCCGAGGGTCGGCGTGCCGTAGACCTCAGCGTCCGTCTGGATCGGCCAACCGTCGAGGAGCTCCCCGTTACCCGAGAAGGCGAAAAGCTGCCCGGTGTTGCTGCCGACGACGATATCGGCGTGGGTGTCGCCGTCGACGTCGCCGATCGACACGCTCGAGCTTGTGATCGACGTGCTCAGGATCACGTCGAACGACCGAGGCCACCCCGTCAGCTCCTGCCCGTGGATGTCCAGGACGTGGATGAGGCCGTCCTCATCGGGCTGGACGATCTCGGGCACTCCGTCACCGTTGATGTCTCCCACGGCCGGTGACGGCGGGAAGTCCCCACCGATGTCGATCGTGATCGGCCACCCGGGCATCGTCTCGCCCGACGCGGTGAAGACGAACATCCCGCTGTCGTTCGCTGTTACGATGATCTCCGGGATTCCGTCGCCGTCGAGATCGGCAACGGCCGGAGATCCGACGATGGGCTCGCCGCATTGCACGGGCCAACCGGGGACTCTCGACCCGTCGGGGTTCCAGATGAAGAGACTCCCGCACCTCGAAGGGACGATGATCTCGAGGTCGAGATCGTCGTCGACGTTCGCCAGCGCCGGCGAGCCGTACTGGTAGCCGTACGGCCAGGAGAGGTACGCGAAGATGCCGTCGGTCTCCGGGTTGCCGTCGCCGTCGATCAGCTCCTCGCCGTTCGACTTCCAGGCGTACAGGTAGCCGTCTGCGCTCGAGATGACGACGTCGTCCAGCCCGTCGCCGGACAGGTCGCCGATGGCAGGTGTCGCCCAGCAGAACTTACCCGTTCTCGCGGGCCACCCGTCGAGAACCGTTCCGTCGTCGGCGTTCCAGACGAAGATTCTGTCGTCCGGACTCTCGGCGTCGCCCCAGCACGCGCCGACGATCTCCGGCGTCGGGTCGCCGTCGAACTCGCCTACTGCGAGCGACGACCGGTATCCGCCCTGGCCGTGCGCCGCGAAGATCCCGTTCG
Source organism: bacterium (assembly GCA_025774645.1). Taxonomy (GTDB): domain Bacteria; phylum Joyebacterota; class Joyebacteria; order Joyebacterales; family Joyebacteraceae; genus JALGVN01. The sequence continues at coordinate 2,866 of JALGVN010000298.1, read as the reverse complement.
TTCTCGGGTCGCCGTCGCCGTCCATGTACTCGATGCCGTTGTGGTGCCAGCAGTAGACGTCGAGCGAACCGATGAGGATCTCGAGATCGCCGTCCAGGTCCAGGTCGGCCAGCGTGGGCGTGCCGTACATCTGCTCGCCGCCGATGAGCGGCCAGCCCTCCTGCAACGGCGGGTTCGTGCTGATCTCGAGCACGGCCGACGGCTGCCCCTCGTTCCCGGAGGAATCGACCGCGGTCACGCGGTAGTAGTACCTCGTGTTCTCGAGAAGCCTCGAGTCCTGGAAGTACGACGTCCGTTCAACCACGCCGTCGTTCGCGAGCTCGTACGTGCCGGCGGGGTGATCCGTTCGGTACACGTTGTAGCCCCACAGGTCGAGCTCCTCGGAGCGCAGCCACGTGAGCGAGATCGTCGATCCTTTGGTGATGCCGGCGAGGTTCGACAGGACGCCCGGACGCAGGAGGTCGAACCAGTTCGACCACTCCTTGCCGTCTCCGTCAGTGAGCACGATCTGGAACTGACCCGTGATCGGCGCGTCGACGTCGAACTCGAAGCCGTTCTGCCCGCCCACCACCACGCCCGCGGAGATGTCTCCCCACACGTCGGTGCTGTCGTGGATGGTCACGGCGACGCCGGGGTACCTGAGGACGCCGGCTACCTGGTCAGCGACGCCGTTCCCGTCGTTCAGAAGGTCGACCGTGAGGACGATGGTCTCGCCGACGCCGGGAATGCCGTTGCCGCCGATGCCGTCGTCGACGTCGTTCGACGCCTGCAGCAGGTCGGGACGGTAGACGGTGAGCGTGAACTCGTCGTACCAGATCGTCCGCGCGCCGTCGGTGAGCTCCAGCGTGATCGGGACCTCGTACTCGTTGGGGCAGTCGTCAGAGATCATGACCAGGAACGCATCCTGGTACGAGACCTCTGTCAGAGGCGGGATTGCGTTCAAGTAGTGCGAGCCGTCGACGATCGTCACGTACGTGCCGCCGTTCACGATCGTCGCCGTGACGTTGGTGACGCCGGTCTGGCCGCCGTTCCCTATCGAGATGTCGAGCTCGATGGCCTCGCCGGCCTCGGCTCTTCCGTTGCCGTTCCCGTCGCTCCAACCGCTCGCGTCGTCGTCGACGACGACCGACCGCAGCGTGAGGTGAGGAGCGGAACTCGAAGCGACGCCGATCACGTCCTCGTACGCGTAGTGATCGTTGGCCGTCACGGTGATCGTCATCGTGCCGGTGGTCTTCGGCGTGAACGAGAGGACGGCCTGGCCGCCGGCATCCGTGACGTCGGTGGCGTAGACCTCGCCGTCCTTCACCATGGCCACGAGCGCGCCCTCGACGGCAGCCGGGTCAGACACCGAGACCGTGAAGTCGGTTGGGCCGAGCGTGATCGACGGGTCGTGGATGACGGTCAGGTTCGTCGGGCGGTCGACCCACAGGGGAAGCTCCGGATCGCCGAGGTAGAGGAACGAGAGCTGCGTCCACCGGTCGGTGTTGTCGTAGAACGAGCCGGGGATGTGGATGTGCGCGAGCTTGCTCTGCGCGCACAGTACGCCTGCTTCTCTCACGCCGTCTACGTAGAGGGCCTCGAACCAGTCGTAGAAGTAGTCTTCGGCCGTCGTCGGGAAGCAGAAGCGCGTCGGACCGAAGAGCGACGAGGCGCCTCCGTCCGGGTTGTTCAGGAAATGCTCGGCGATGCAGTCGACCTCGATCTTGGTCGACGAGCAGTTCAGCATCCACAGGAACCCGCACTTGTCGATTCCGTTGCTGAGGGCGTCCACGTCCTGGATCGAGATGTAGTTGCCCAGACTCACCCGGAGGACGTCCTTGTTGCCGTGTCCGACGTGCGACACGATGTTGTACCCGTGGTTCAGTGAGTCGATCGCCGATTCCCTGTTGAGCGGGTACGACCCTGGGAACGCCATGTGGTTCTGGTACAGCCTGACGTAGTGGACTTCCGGCGGGATCAGGGGGATCACGTCTTCGACGATGTGCGTGGCTCCGTCCGTGCTGATGAACTCGCCCGGCTGCCAGTCGTAGGGGAACAGCACCTCGGCCATGAAGAGGATGCGGTTCGCGAAGAGGTCGTTAGCCGTCCTCTCGTACGCGAGCGTCTTGTCGATGAACGTGTCGACCTCGAGCGGGGTGGCGACCGGCGCGCGACCGACGATCACGTCGGGGTAGAGGTCCGTGCTGTCACCGGGCGCCGCGATGCTGACGTAGGCCTCCCCGAACATGTCGTCGCCGTCACCGTTCCAGTTCCCGTCGAGGTCGCTGTAGTAGAGGTCGGACGAGATGTCCCAGCCGCCGTAGTAACCCGACCAGGCGTAGCGGACCGGGACCACGCCGGTGTCGCCACCAAGCAGCACGTAGGTCGTGCCCCACGACGAGAACGCGTCCTTGAGGAAGTAGCGGATCCTCTCGGCCGTGTCACAGCCGCCCGGGTAGTTGTCCTCGATCCAGGAGATCGTCTTCACGACCGTGGGAACGCCCTTCTTCGTCTTCCAGTCCGCGAGGTCCTGGAACTGAGGGGCGAACTCCTCACTCGTGACGATGACGTACTCGACGGGACTGCCGTCGAGCGAAGGCGAGTAGCGAGGGAGGAAACCGTCCTCGGGGCCGACGTCTTCCACGATCTCGACCCCCGTGAGCTTCCCTGCGACGTCGCCCTGGTTCACGACGATGCTCTCAACGAGGTCTCTGTAGAGCTCGTTGGAGCGTGCCGTCATCCGGTGTCTCGGCTGCGAGTGGTCCGGGGAAGGAGTGAGTTCGAGCGCGATCGAGACGTCCCGCGCGAGCGTGAGCTTGCCCGTGGCCGGCGCGTACGTGAGCGGGTAGATCGCGACGGTCGCGATCCGATAGCCGCCCAGATAGCC
>JALGVN010000297.1 GCA_025774645.1 bacterium | reverse complement strand
CGTCCGATCCCCCGACGCCGCCCGAGGACCTCCTCGCGGCGACGCGCTCCCAGTACGATCCCACCGGCACCGCGCTCATCCTCCAGCGCTGGAGGCAGGAAGGGAAGGTCTGACGATGCGCCCCGTCTACGTCATCGGCATCGGGATCACTTCCTTCACGCGCCTCGAGTACCCGCTCTCCGAGATCGCGGCCTACCCGGCGATGATGGCGATGAAGGACGCGGGGTGGAAGGAGATCGACCATCTCTACGTCGCGAACATGGGGAGTGGTCGGGTCAACCATCAGACGGGGCTCGCGAGCGCCGTCGTCGACACGCTGAGTCTGACACCTGCGGGCGCGGAGGTTATCGAAAACGGCCCTGCATCCGGCGCATCCGCCATCAAGACCGGCCTCATGGCCGTCGCCTCGGGACTCCACGACGTCGTCATGGTCACGGGGGCCGAGCGGATGCGCGAGGTGAACAACCTCGAGGCGACCGAGTTCATCGCGACGCTCACGCACCCGCTCGCGGAGTACATCTACGGCGTGACCCTCCCGTCCCTGGCCGCGATGTTCACGCGGCTCTACATGGAGAAGTACGGCGTCACCGAGCGGCACCTCGCGATGGTCGCGGTCAAGAACCAGAACAACGCGCTCCTGAACGAGTTCGCACACCTCCAGCAGGAGATCTCGATCGAGGGCATCCTCGACTCGCCCGAGGCGATGACGAACAACCCGTACGTTGCCGAGCCGCTCCGGTTCTTCGACTGCTGTCCAGTGTCGGACGGCGGGGCGTGCGTGATCCTGGCATCAGAGGAGGTAGCGAGGAAGGTCGAGCGGCCGCTCGTGCGGCTCGCCGGTGTCGGCCAGGCGACCGACACACACGCCGTCCATGAGCGGGAGGAGCCGACCGATCTCCTGGCCGTGCGTCGGGCGGCGGCGAAGTCGTTCGGGATGGCCGGGCTTACGCCCTCGGACGTCGACGTGGCTGAACTCCACGACGCGTTCACGATCCTCGAGATCGTCGAGAGCGAGGAGGTCGGGTTCTTCCCGAAGGGGGAGGGGGAGGGCCATCTCGCGCTCGAGCGAGGAGAGACCGCGGTCGGCGGGAAGCTCCCGATCAACCCGTCCGGCGGTCTCAAGGGTCGCGGCCACCCCGTCGGCGCCACAGGCGTCGCTCAGGCGCACGAGATCGTGCACCAGCTTCGGGGTGAAGCCGGCGAGCGTCAGGTGAACGATGCGAAGGTCGGGTTCACCTGCAACTTCGGCGGGTTCGGGAACAACGTCGTCTGCCTCACGTTCGTCAGGGAGAACTGATCGATGTCGCGCGAGATCTACGCCTACAAGTGCAGGAAGTGCGGGCACCTTCACTACCCGTACCGCATGGTCTGCAGGAACTGCGGCGAGAACGAGCACAACGAGTTCGATCAGGTCCCTCTGCCGAAACGGGGGAAGCTCCTGACGTGGACGCGCGCGTACAGCCTGCCCGCGGACTTCGAGGTACCTTCGCTCGGGCTCGGGATCGTCGAGCTCGAGAATGGGATTCGGATCACGGGGCAGCTCCGGGTAGATGATCCGAAGATCGGGATGGACGTGCGGGGCGAGGTCGAGATCGTCCGGCGCGAGGGGTACGACGAGCGATATGGCATGATCTTCTACGAGGCGTGATTGGAGGTACGGGGGAGTGGCGGAGCTACTGAGTATCGGTGACCAGGTCGGAGAGGGAGCGTACGAAGTTCACTCGCGCTTCCGCCGCGTGGTGAACCTCACGGACGGGAGCCGTCTCGTCTCGGTCGTCGAGCCGGGCGTCGGGGCAGGCCCCCTGAACCTCGTCGTCACGGACCTGAATCCTGAGGGAATTGCTCGGCTCGATGTCGGCCGGTCAGGGGTACAGCTCGACACGAAGCGGTACGCATTCGGCACCGGTCAGACCTACGACTCCGGAATCGTGCTCACGGAAGTCAGCTCTGGGAGGATCGAAGAGAACGTTGCGATCCTCCGCGAGCTCCTGGTTGCCCTCGCTCCTGAGAAGAGCCTCGCCTTTCTTCTTGATGAATCCAGACTCGAGCACTTCCGCCCGGGCTTCGAGCACACACTCGCCGAGCATGTCAGGCATTGCGTCCACGACATCTTCTCCTCCGATCTTCTCCGTGGAATCTCGCGGCTCAGAGGCGCAGGCTTCGGTCTCACGCCGAGCGGCGACGACTTCATCTGCGGGCTTCTGATCGGCATGCATGTTCTCGAGCAAACGCAGACGATCGATCTGACGAGCCTCCGACTTGCCATCCACGAGGCGGCGAGGAGCGGGAGCGTCCTGACGGACACCGCTCTCTCGCTCGCGAGGGACGGCCTCGTGTTCGAGCAGCTCAAGAACGTCGTCACCGCGCTCGGGTATGGAACGCGGAGTGATCTTCGTCGGGCGGCCGTCCGACTGCTTGCCGTAGGACACACCTCGGGCGCCGATCTCGCGACGGGGCTCTGCCTCACGCTTGAGCACTGCCTCCGCAGGATGGGGCACTCGTAGTAGGTGCAGGCGCACATTCCTCCGACCAGGAGCCAGCACAGCATGGTCGTCTCCGGCCGCGTCAAGAAGGGCGCCTACTTCGACTCCGTCACCCTCATGACGGTGGGGAAGGAACTCGCCGAGCGGGCGGGTGTCGCGGACGCGGCCGTTGTGATGGGGACGAAGGAGAACCGGGCGATCCTCGCCGCGTCGGGACTCCTCCTTCCCGAGTTCGAATCCACCTCCGACACAGATCTCCTGCTTGCAGTCAAGGCCGACAACGACGCCGCAGCCAAGGAGGCACTGGCTGCGGTCGACGTTCTTCTCGCCGATTCCGGGAAGCGCGACACACCCGACGAGACCGTCCGACCGATGAGCATCAAGGGAGCGCTCGAGGTCGTTCCTGAAGCGAACCTCGCCCTCATCTCCGTCGCTGGGTGCTATGCCGCGCGCGAGGCCAGGAAGGCGCTCGACGCCGGCTTCCATGTGATGCTCTTCTCCAACAACGTTGCAGTCGAGGACGAGGTCGCGCTCAAGGGCCTCGCTCACGAGCGAGGGCTTCTCGTCATGGGCCCGGACTGTGGGACGGCCGTCGTCAATGGCGTTCCACTCGCCTTCGCGAACGTGGTGAGGCGGGGTGACATCGGAATCGTCGCCGCGTCTGGCACCGGCCTTCAGGAAGTGAGCTCGATCATCTCGAGCGAGGGAGCAGGAATCTCGCAAGCTCTTGGGACGGGCGGACGGGATGTGAAGAAGGAGGTAGGCGGTATTACGTTCGTCGATGCGCTGATGGCGCTCGCTGACGATCCCGAGACGAATGTGATCGTTCTCATCTCGAAGCCGCCCGACGAGGAAGTACTCGAGCGGATTCGGGACGAGGTTGCGGGCATCGAGAAGCCCGTAGTCGCGGTCTTCCTCGGCGCGCCCGAGGGTGAGCTCCCTGGGCCCGCCGGGTCGATTCGATGGTGGGCCACAACGCTCGACGAAGCCGCATTCGCTGCGCTCGCCATCTCGAACGGACGAGACCCGGCCGGGATCCGCGTGCTCCTTGCATCGCTCCAACGCGATGCGCGTGAGGTCGCACACCGCGAGATTCACAGACGGTCAGGTGGCCAACGGTACATCCGCGGGCTCATGAGCGGCGGGACGTTCGCAACGGAGGCGCAGGTCGTGCTTGCTGGCCTCGTCACCGACATGTTCTCCAACGTGCCGATTGCAGGAACATCGATCCTCCAGGACCCGCTCCGGAGCCAAGCGCACTCAATCATCGATCTCGGATCTGACGACTTCACCGTCGGGCGCCCGCATCCCATGATCGACTACTCGATTCGGAAGCGTCGGGTCCTCGATGAGTCCAAAGACCCCGAGGTCGCGGTGATCCTCCTCGACGTCGTCATCGGCTACGGATCGAACCCCGATCCGGCAGGCGAGCTCGTCGAGGTGATTGCCGAGGCCGCGAAGCGTGTCACCGTCGTCTGTTCCGTGACCG
>JALGVN010000296.1 GCA_025774645.1 bacterium | reverse complement strand
CGCGACGCCGAGCTCCGCGCACCGCCTGACGGTCTCCTCGAATCCCTTCCTCTTGAGAAGAGCCTGGACGACGACGAGCTCGACCCCCTCCTCACGCGAGCGGGTGCGCGTTTCCAGAACTTCCAGCGCCGCGCGCGAGCGTTCCGAGTGTTCGACGCGGGCGAGCGCTTCGGTGCCCTCTCCGTCGATCAGCCGTACGACGTCGCCTGGTCTGACGCGCGCGACGTCGACCGCGTGGTGCCCCTCGGGACCTTCGACGACAACCGCCCGGTCTCCGAGGGAGCCGGGCGGTACAAGATACGTGTCGAGCGTCCAGGCACGGGGACCATCGAGTTCGTGTGTCGGCACGCGTCCTCCGTAACGCATCGCGCCGGTGCGGCGCGCTAGCGCGTCCCGGGCTTCGTCGGTCCGGGGACCTTGCCCTCCGAGAGCCTCCCGAGCTTCTTCAGAAGGTCCTTCTCCTCCGAAGACGGACGCTTCGGGACCCACACGATGACGCGCACGAGCTCGTCGCCCGCCCCGCGTCCGCGGAGGTGCTTGACGCCCTTCCCGCGCATGCGCAGGATCTTCCCTGACGGAGTCGCAGCGGGGATCTTGAGGCGCGCCTTCCCGCTCAGGGTCGGCACCTCGACCTGCCCTCCCAGGACCGCCACGTCGAGCGAGACCGGGAGGTCGACGAGGACGTCGTCGGCATGCCGCTCGAACAACCTGTGCGGAATCTCGTTGATGACGACGACCAGGTGACCGTTCGGGCCGCCCCTCATGCCCGCGTTCCCGCCGCCCTCGATCGGGATGTAGTTCCCGCTCGAGACTCCGGAGGGCACGGTGACCTCGACGACCTCCGTCCCCTTCGTGAGCCCGTCGCCGCCGCACTTCTCACAGCGCTCCTCGACGATCTCGCCGGTGCCCGCACATCGAGGACACGCCGAGACGCTCTGGAACGCACCGAACATCCCCATGCTCTGCTGTCTGACGACCTGGCCGGAACCGCCGCAGTCGGTGCACGAGGAAGGCTGTGTGCCGGGCTTCGCGCCCGAGCTGCCGCACTCGCCGCACGCGACCATCCGCGAGACCTTGATCTTCTTCTTCACGCCCTCGGCGATCTCCTCGAGCGTGAGCTTGAGACGAACCCGGATGTCCGAACCCTTCCTCCGCGCCGGACGCCCGCCGCGGACGCCTGCTCCGCCGAAGAGCTCGTCGAAGACGCTCTCGCCTCCGAACGCGTCCATGAAGGTCCGGAGCGCGTCGTTCATGTCGAAGCCCGGGTGGGCGAAGCCCTGCGGCCCCGGCCCCAACCCGGCGGCGCCGAACTGGTCGTACTGCGCCTTCTTGTCCTGGTCGGAGAGGACCTCGAACGCCTCGGTCGCGGCCTTGAACTTCTCCTCGGCACCAGCGTCGTCGGGGTTCTTGTCGGGGTGGTGCTTGAACGCGAGATCCCGGTACGCCTTCTTGATGTCGTCCGGCAAGGCGTCCTTGCTCACACCGAGCACGTCGTAGTAATCACCGGACATAGGCCCAGGTCTCCACTCGGGCAGGTCCAGGCGGCCCTGCCGATCCGGTCATCTTGCGAGGTTCGATGGAGCGCCGCACACGTCCCCGCGCCCGGCGCCCCGCTGTTGTCTCTCTAGTCTTCGTCGACGACCTCGTAGTCGGCGTCGACGACGTCGTCGTCACCGCCGCCGGGTCCCGCGCCCGCGCCCGGAGCTGCGCCCGCGCCCGCGCCCTGCGCCTCGGGACCGGCCTGTCCGCCCGCCTGCGCGCCGGCGTACATCTTCTCGGCGAGCTTGTGCGACGCCTGCTCGAGAGCGGCCATGTCGCTCTCGATGGTCGCGGCGTCACCGTCCTTGAGCGCTCCCCTGAGCTTCTCGATGGCCGACTCGACGCTGGAGCGGTCGGCCGCGTCGAGGGACTCGCCGTGCTCCTTCATGCTCTTCTCGGTACCGTATATCATGGCGTCGGCCTGGTTGCGAAGCTCGACTTCCTTCTTCTTCGCTTCGTCCTCGGACTTGTGCTCGTCGGCCTCCTTCACCATCTTGTCGATCTCCGTGTCGGAGAGCCCACTCGAGACCTCGATCCGGATCTTCTGCTCCTTGCCGGTTCCGAGGTCCTTGGCCGAGACGTGGACAATCCCGTTCGCGTCGATGTCGAACGCCACGTCGATCTGCGGCATGCCTCGCGGCGCCGGCGGGATCCCGACCAGATCGAACTTACCGAGCGTCCGGTTCTGCGACGCCATCGATCGCTCGCCCTGAAGGACGTGAATCGACACAGCCGGCTGGTTGTCGGCCGCAGTCGAGAACGTCTGGCTCTTCTTCGTCGGAATCGTCGTGTTGCGCTCGATGAGCTTCGTCATGACTCCGCCCAGTGTCTCGATCCCGAGCGAGAGCGGCGTCACGTCGAGCAGCAGGACGTCCTGGACGTCCGACTCGCCCGCGAGAATCGCTCCCTGGATCGCCGCGCCTACCGCGACGACCTCGTCCGGGTTCACGCCCTTGTGCGGGTCCTTCCCGAAGATCGACTTCACCTTCTCCTGCACCGCGGGCATCCTCGTCGTGCCGCCGACGAGAACCACTTCGTCGACGTCAGAAGGCGAGAGCTTCGCGTCGGTCAGCGCCTGCTTGCACGGTCCGACTGTGCGCTCGACCAGATCGTCGACCAGCGACTCGAGCTTCGCCCTCGTGAGCTTCATCGTGAGGTGCTTGGGACCCGACTGGTCGGCCGTGATGAACGGCAGGTTGATGTCGGTCTCGAGCGCCGAGGAGAGCTCGATCTTCGCCTTCTCCGCCGCCTCCTTGAGGCGCTGGAGCGCCATCGAGTCGGCACGGAGATCGATCCCGTTCTCGCTCTTGAACTCGTCGGCGATCCAGTCGATCACGCGCTGGTCGAGGTTGTCGCCGCCCAGGTGCGTGTCGCCGTTCGTCGCGAGAACCTTCACGAGGCCCGCGTCGA
>JALGVN010000295.1 GCA_025774645.1 bacterium | reverse complement strand
GGACTCGGCAAGGGCGGCATGGCCACGCTCTCCGTGAACAGCAAGAAGGTCGCCGAGGGTCGCATCGGGAAGACCCAGCCCATGATTTTCTCCGCCGATGAGACGGCTGACGTTGGTCTCGACAACCAGACGCCGGTCGCCGAAGGCATCGGTGTCGGGCGCGACGAGACTCGCTTCACCGGGAAGATCCGCAAAGTCACTGTCGAGGTGGAAGACGTGAAGTAGGATGTGCCCGACGCTATCCCAGCTGACAATCGGTTGCGGCGGCGGCGCTGGCGCGCCGCCTCGGACCTCCCCAGGACCGCAATGCCCAGCTCATGGGCCGGCGGGCGTAGGAGCGCCAGCGGCCAACGCTAGCGAGGCAAGTCAGTCTGCCAGCCGAGAGTTCGAATAACGTCCACTAGGGGACGCCAGGTCGCCCAGACACCGTTCCTATTGACCTCTGCAGACAATTGTGGTATGATGTCCGTGCTTCAATCGCAGCCGGAGTCGAATCACCTACAGCGCATTTCCGACCACAGGAGCGAAGCCTGGCGTAGACTGCTACGGGCTGTTCCAGACGACGGCGCCAGCGGATTGCGGTAGCACGCGGGCAGCCCTCAGTGTGGCGACCGGATGAAGACCGTCGCCCCATTGGTTTCGCTCTGACCTGCACGACTGAGCCAGGATCGAGCGCCGTCTCTGGAACGCGCCTCTGTCCTGGCTTCGTTGTGCGTGTGGGCTGCCAAGGTGCCTTCATCGGAGGAGGAGACCATGGCAGCACGACGACCCGCCACTCTCTTCGCCCTCGCAGTGCTCCTGTTCGGAGTGGTGTCGTCGGCGGCAGCGGTACCCCGCAGTGCGATCTCGTTCGACCCCTCGCAGGTCGACATCCAGCCGGACAGTTCCTTCTCGAAGGTAACGATTGCGGGGACGCGCAGCGTCCAGACGGTCGGCGCGCCAGCGCTTCCTGTCGAGTACGTCTCGTTCGTGATCCCTGCCGGCGTCCGCGTCGAGGACGTCCTGGTCTCGTGGACCGGCGAGCTGGTGCTGCCCGGGAGTCATCGCGTCCTGCCGGCGCAGCCGGAGGTGCCGATTGGGGAGACACCGCTGCGGGCCGATCCCGACCCTGCCATCTACGGGAGCGACGCGCCGTTTCCGCAGAGCCGTGTCGTGTACCTGGGTGACGGCTACCTGGGCGGCTACCACATCGCGAGCGTCGCGGTCTACCCGCTGACGTACGCGCCGGCGACCGGAAGGCTCACGCTCGCGCGCGAAATCTCGGTCGAACTCGAGCTGGCTCCCGGGCCGGACCGTTCGACTCCGCGCTATCGGATGACAGCCGCTTCGGACGAGCTCTACCGGACGGTCGTCGAGCAGCTCGTGGTCAATCCGGGGGACGTCGCCGGGAAGCTCGCCGGGGTAGAGGTGGTGGAGGAGATGGGGCCGGGCGGGTTCCTTCCGCGGTACACACCGTCGCTCGAGGGGAGCCCCGTCGACTACGTGATCGTGACGACGGAGGACTTCGAGCCGCTTCTCCAGGAGCTTGCGGACTGGAAGACGAAGAAGGGGGTCCCGACGGTCGTCAGGACGGTCTCGTGGATCGACGCGAACTACCCCGGCGGCTGCGACACGGCCGAGAGGATTCGGTTCTTCCTCAAGGACGCCTACACGTCCTGGGGCACGACGTACGTGCTCCTTGGAGGGGACACGGCGCAGGTGCCGGTCCGCCGCGCGCAGACGAACTACTCACTCGTCGACGGGATCGCCACCGATCTCTACTACAGCGATCTGGATGGGAACTGGAACGGCGATGGCGATCACCTGTTCGGCGAGGCGTATGTGAGCATCGCGGCTCCCGGTGACAGCACGGACCTCTATCCGGACGTCTTCGTCGGCAGGGCGCCGGCCGCGACCTTGGTCGAATTCGAGACGTTCGTCGACAAGACGCTCGCGTATGAGAAGGAGCCGGATGCCTCATTCGCCGGTCGCGACCTCTTCCTGGCCGAGGTGCTCTTCCCGACCGACTGGCAGCCGGGACAGATCATCTACCAGGACGGCGCGACGATCGTCGAGCCAGTGCTCCCGCTGCTCCCGCCGAGCATCCACTACACGCGGCTCTACCAGAACTACACGGAGTACCCGGGCTCCTATCCGCTCTCGAGGCAGGCCGCCATCGACTCGATCAATGCAGGGTACAACATCTTCGCGCACGTCGGGCACGGCAACAAGGATGTGATCCGCTGCGGCCAGGGCGAGTACATCACGATGCAGGATGTCGATGCGCTCGTGAACGGACAGGACAAGAGCGGGCTCGGCTGGATGCTGAACTGCTCGTCGACGGCGATCAAGTCCGACTGCATCGGCGAGCGGTTCATGGGCAACCCGTCCGGTGGAGCCTCGTCGATCTTCGGGCCGACGACCCTCTGCTTTCCTAGCACGGCGCAAGACTACTTCTACGAGTGGTTCGAGTTCCTCTACGTGAGCGAGAACGGGGTACCGAACCAGGGCGTCGTCTGCGCGAGCTGCAAGATCCCGTTTATTGCGGCGTCGTTCTACGACAACAGCGATCGCGTGACGCAGCTCTCGTTCGTGCTCCTGGGCGATCCTGAGACGAGGCTCTGGACGGGGCGGCCGAAGAACATGGTCGTCACGCACCCGCCGGCCATCACGCTCGGACCGACCGACCTCCTCGTTGCCGTGAGTGATCCGGCCGCGGTGGAGGACGCTCTCGTCTGCGTGGTCAAGGACGGCGAGGTCTACGCCACGGGGACGACCGACGCCTCGGGTGAGGCCGTGGTCTCGTTCAGTCCGCGGACGACCGGCACCATGACGCTCACCGTCACCGCGCGCGACCACTACCCGGTCGAGGACACGTTCGGCGTTGCTTCGACCGCGTTGCCCCACCTTACGCTCCGGGCGCACGGCATCGACGACGACGGCATCGGGTGGAGCGACGGCAACGGGAACGGGCGCGC
>JALGVN010000294.1 GCA_025774645.1 bacterium | reverse complement strand
CGAGCTCGGGCGCCTCCGTGGCGGCCTCTCTGTTCGAGAACCTCACGTACCCCCACATCTCGGGGTAGTGCATGTTGATGAGCCCCTGGCGCGACCACACCCAGTTGTCCTCGGGGAGCGGCCGTCCGGTCTCGGGGTCGGTGAGCTTCACGTACCCGCCATCCCCGATCTCGGTCTGCCACTCGACGCGCGAGAAGTTGACGCGCCACGTGTCGCCCTCCTCGGGCGGGGTCGGTTTGTGCGCGCACTCTTCGAGCACCGACCAGGGGATCGCGAGCTCGACGCTCCAGCCGCGGTCGGTGTCGCCCGGATCGTTGAGGGTCCCGTCGATCGAGATCCCCGTCAGGAGTCCCTGGATGTCCCACGAGTCGATCGCCGTGCCGCTGTCCCGATAGGGCTTCGTGAGAAGAAGGTCCCACTCCGTCCCGAACGCGTTCACCTCGAGCTCGTAGTACTCGTGCGTGTCGCCGTCCGGGTCGATGAAGACCTCGAAGTCGTTGTCGTGGAAGATGACGGAGTCGCGTTCCCGGAGCGTCGCCCAGACGTGCGGCTCCTCCATCTCGGCAGCGACGTAGAAGAACGTGTCGTCCCAGAGCATCTTCACCCTGGTACGGAATCGCGGCGTCGGCCTGAGGTCTCCCTGGATGTCGATGAACTCGTCGGTCCAGGGAGCGCGCTGCCACTCGGCGTCATCGAGCATCCCGTCGATCGCGAGGGGGGCGCCCGCTCTGTAGCAGACGTACTGAAGCGGCGACCAGTCCCCCGCGGGCTCCGGGACGCTGCAGGCGGCGTCGGTCGCCTGCCACACGGTGCACGCGGCCACGAGGAGGCCGATTCCCGCCAGAACGATCGATCGTCGACCGGTCATGGTCCTGATTCCCCCGTGCTTGACCCGGCGCTCCGGGCGCGTGCGAACGACGCGCCCCTGCAGCTGGGTGCACCCGACGTCGGCGCGTCTGCGGTGGATGACGTGGAGCGTTCTCACCGGGTGCTCCCGCTCCTGTCCTGCTCCGGTCCTACTCAAGGATGATCGTCCGGTTCCGCGCGCTCTCCTCGGCGAGCAGAAGCTCGCGAAGGAGCGGCCAGTGTTCCGGCGGGACCGTGAGCGCGTCGACGACGAGCTCACGCGTCACGGTAATCCAGACCGCGTCCTCTTCCACCGCGAGCGTGAAGCTCCCGACGGCGTTCTTGATCGATCGCTCCGTCGGGAGCCGGGTCGCCTCGAGATCTCCCGTCCTGATCTGGAGGACGAGCCGCTGCCTGAGCGGTCCCTTCGCGCGGACGGTCGATTCCCGCCGGCCGTGGTGGAGCGTGACTCCGTCGTAGAGGTTCGGGAGGACGCCGCCGCGAAGGGAGCCGGCGACGATCTCCGTCCGGTCGGAGTCTTCGTCCTCTCCGCCCGCCAATGAGAACGTGAACCCCGCACTCATCTTCTCCTCGGTGAGGTGCGCGACGCTGTGGTCGTTCACGTCCGCTCCGTCGAGGATGCCGCCCGCGAGCCTTCCGAGGTAGCCGCCGGTCTCACTCGCGACCCCGGAGATGGCGTCGTAGGGACAGAGTTCGCGCGTCGCCCCGACGTACCCCGCCCCGCTCCAGCCTCCCTCTTCGTCCGGTTCGAGGGTGAGCACGACCTCGAGCTCGCTCGCGACGGGCCCCTCGGTCGGCCAGTGCGCCGGGCCTTCGGGATCGTCGACGATCCAGAGCTCGCGCGCCGACATGGGGCGCGTCGACAGGTCGAGGTGGCCGGACGACGGGTCGAAATAGCACGAGAGGTCGTCGCCCAGGCCCCGGGCGTTCACCCAGAGCCGGAGGTCCTCGAACTGCGAGAATCCTGGGACGTCCTCCGCCACCGTCACGAACGGTGCCGCGCGGTAGACCGGATCGGCCCGGAGCCCCGCTTCACGGAAGAGCGCGGCCGCGAGCACCGCCCGGTCGAGCTCATGCGCGTACGCGGTACCCCAGACGCGGGTCGCGGAGCGCGGCTCGAACCGCCAGTGGCTGACGTCGTAGTTCACGTTCCGCGTCGATTCGCTCACGAACGCCGCTACCGCCTCGGCCCTTGCTCTGAGCGTGGGGGCGCGCGCGGTTCGGACCGCGACCGACTCGACGAGGACGTCGGAGAGCCCGGCCGCTCCGTCGAACGACTCGAGGAACGCGCTGCCGAGGTCTCCCCAGCTTGGCCACGTCGACCAGACGACGTGCGGCGCGTCGACCGAGGGCTCGTGCGCGAGCGGTCGAGGAAGGCGGTCGACGAGGTCCATCCGCCACGTCTGCGTTCGCAGCTCAAGCGGTTCCTCGGCGATCGGCGATTCCTCGGTCCGGGGCGCGCCGTTCACCGACACGGCGTGGTAGGGGTCCACGCGTCTGGTGGTGATCGAGAACTCGCTTCGCACCACTGGGTCGCGCCTCTGGAAGACCCACACGCCGTCGTCGCCCACGTCCTCCGGTCTTCTCTCCACGATCGTGTACGCCGTCTCGACGATGCACGGGAGCTCGACCCCGTCATGAAGGAGCATCATCTCACGCATCGTGGTGTAGTCGTCGGCGCTCTGAAAAGCGAAGGGAATCGTCTCCACAATGGCCGTGGGATTGAGATCGCTCTCGTGCGGCCACCACCGGCCGTCGCGCCACGTCCTGAGCGACCTGACGTTGAACACCGAGGTCTCGGTGTTGTAGGGAACGCGCAGGTCTGCATAGGTGTCGAGACCCAGCTCTGTGCCGATCCAGACGATCCGGTGAACCGCCCTTCGGCTGATTCCCGGGGTGACCTCCCACCGCTCCTTCTCGAGGAGGATGACGGCGTCCATCGCGTCGAGATCGTAGTGCTCTTCCGCAAGTGCCATGAGCCGGCCGATGTCGTGTCGCCCGAACGCGTCCATCGGCTCCGCACGAAGCCCCGTCGCCGTGACGGCCAGGAGCACGAGCGCGAGCGCGAGTCTCTGAAGGTGGCGTCTCATCG
>JALGVN010000293.1 GCA_025774645.1 bacterium | reverse complement strand
TGCGAGTCGCGGCCGTTCCACGTGGCCGAGTGCGTGCCGGCTCCGAGCTCGCGGTCGATGACGCTCGCCACCTTCCGTCCCGCGACGTTGTAGACCTCGAGCGTCGCGCGCGCGGGCTCGGGAAGGTCGAAGGCGATCATGGTGCCGTCCCTGAACGGGTTCGGCGCGTTCTGCTTGAGCGCGAACGAGAGCGGCAGCTCGCCCTCGTCGATCCCGGTGTCGTCCAGGACGAGCTCGACCGTGAAGACGTCCCACGTGTCGTAGCGCAGCCCCGTCAGGATGTGCAGATCGAACTCGATCGTGTCCCCGGTCGGCTCCGCGGCGATTGAGATCACGAACGGCGTCACGTTCTCCGCCGAGGATCCGGCCAGGATGTTGCCGAACCCGGCGGTGCCGTTCAAGATCGTGGCGTCGGGATCGGAGGTCGACAGCGTCGCGGACACGGAGGACACGCCCATCACGCCGCGGTTCTCGATCGTAATCGTCACGTCGACCGTCTCCGAGGGCTCCGCGAGCCCGTCTCCGTCACCGCCCGAGGTGTCGTCGAGCTCACTCCCGGCGGCCACGAGCCAGAGGGCAGGGGCCTCCGGAGGATCCGTCGAGAACTTGATCGCGAACCCGTCCCCGATCGGCGCCGCGCACGGATCGTACACACCGTCGAAGGCGTACTGGATACCGTCGTTCTGTGCGACGTTCTCGATGCCGACGGTTGCCTGCCAGGTCGCCGCGACGTCCCGGTACTGGAAGACGATGATGCCGTCGCCGCTCGAGGTCGGGTAGTACGCCGGATCGTAGAGGATGATCTCGAAGGTCTCCGGGTAGCTCCCGCCGTAGTGAACCACGGCGTCGAACTGGATGATGAACCTGTGGTTCGCGCTGTCGTTCCACTGGTAGATGTTACCGCCGTTCGACGGGTCGAGATCGTCCCAGAAGGGCGCAATCATGGCGGCCGGCCCGTGCACATTCGGGATCGCGGAGTTGTCGCCGAAGCGATAGGAATCCGATCCCATGGCGACGAAGCCATTCGAGCAGACAGAGATGTGTGCGTAGTCCGTGCCGTAGTACTGGAACGTGAACGGGAGGTTGAGCTGGGTCGTCGCGGCGTCCGCGTTGGTGATGTCGGTAATGAGCGAGCCGGTGCCGACAAGCTCGACCCAGTCGTAAACCGGTGCCTGTCCTGTTCCCACGTCACCCGAGTCGTACGCGTAGTAGCCGTACGCGTCCGCCCCGCAGGGGTCGTCGATCGTCGTGGACCCGCCGAGTGTGACGGTGAAGGGGACGATCTGGGAATGCAGGTACGTCTCTGCGGCGCCCGTGGCCGTGAGCACGAGATCGGCCTGTCCTGGCAAGGCGTTCGTGCTGACGCTCACGCGGAACGAGTTGCCGGCGCTCGTGGCAGTGGTGCCGGATTCGAGGTCGCCGAAGCGCCCCTCGGTGTCGGTCACTGCGATATGACTCTCGTTACTCGAGAGGAAGCCCTCGACGTCGCCGAGGTCGATCGGTCCGACGTTCTCGACGGTGAGCTCGAGCCACGCGGTCTCGCCGGGCTCGAGGATGCCGTTACCGTTGCCGCCCGATCCGCCGTCGTCCACGAGCGTGGAGACGTGCTGGACGTCGGCCGCAGAGACCGCGATCTCGGGAATCGGGATCGCCCAGTACGTGCGGCTCCCGTCGGATGCTTCGAGCGAGAGGACGACGCCGTGTCCGTTCGGGCACGTCGGCTCGATCTCGATGACGAACGGGTCCGCGTTCGCGGCCGAGCCGCCGCTCGGGATCGCGCCGTAGATTGCCGTCGAGTCGACGAGCGTGACGTGCTCGTCGGACGTGAGCAGGAGGCCGGAGACACTCGACGCCGCATCTGGACCGACGTTGTCGAGCGTCACCGTGATCTCGATCGCTTCGCCCGGACTCACGAGCCCGTCGCCGTTCCCTCCGGCCGAGTCGTCCGTCTCGTGACTCGCGTACAGGAGATACGGACCGGACGGGGTCACGATGGCGTGTCCCTCGTACGGGTGGAGGTTGTGTCCGGTGACCGTGATCCAGAGCGTGTCGGGAGTGCTGGGACTGATCGTGAGCGTCGCCTGCCCGAGGGCGTTCGTCGTTCCGACCTCGTACACCTGGCCGTCGAGATACGCGCACACGAGCGCCGATTCGACGGGCGAGCCGTCGAGTTCGACGCCGACGACGAGGTCGCTCGTCGCGGCCGGGACCGTCGGCGAGTGTGACACGACGATGTCACCCGGCGGCGCCGTCCAGATGTCGAGGTCCGGGTCGCCCTGGACGTTCCAGCCAACGTACTCGCTCTCCACGTCATAGAGGACGTACAGGTTGTACTTCCCGGCGTCGATGGCGGCACCCACGTCGTGGTGATCGCCCCTGAAGAGAGCGTTGAAGAAGCCGCGGTAGACGGCGCTCCGCCACTCGGACATGTGATTCGTGATGACCTTGCTGGTCGCGACGAAGGCGACCGAGCCCTTGGGACTCGCAACGTTCCCCGCGCGCATCCACGTCTCGCACGGGTAACCGTCGGAGGAGAAGGCCCCGGTGCCGCAGGTCGCGGACATCACGACCGGCAGCTTGTAGCCGCAGTACATCGAGTTCGGATTGACGTCGAACGGCGACCACCAGTTCGAGACGCCCTGGCCGCGGTAGGCCACGAGCACGCGCCCGTCGGTCACCGCGGCGTGCACGTCGC
Source organism: bacterium (assembly GCA_025774645.1). Taxonomy (GTDB): domain Bacteria; phylum Joyebacterota; class Joyebacteria; order Joyebacterales; family Joyebacteraceae; genus JALGVN01. Next base: position 267 of record JALGVN010000293.1, on the reverse strand, counting down.
CCGCGTCGGAGCCGTTCCGCCTGAAGAGCGTGTCGATCTGCGCGAAGCTCGCCGATTCCATGAACATGTAGGCCGCCCACGTATCCGGGTAGTACCACTCCATGTCACCGGCATCGTAGTCGTCGCGGACGATGAGCGTGCCGCTCCGGAACCAGTCGAGGTCCTCCATGAGCGGCGTGCGCTCGTAGCCGAGCGTCTTCGCGACGATGAGGTCGGCCTGCGTCACGGTGTCGGCCGAGAGCCTGCCGAGATGAACGTCGACCAGGT
>JALGVN010000292.1 GCA_025774645.1 bacterium | reverse complement strand
CGTCAACCCGCGTACCCGAGCGACAGGACGATCACGAGCGGGAGGGTGACCGCCGCGAAGATCCTCCTTCGCGTGAGCGGGAGAGGGTCAAACGTGAACAGCTTCCTTGGAGGCAACCCGCTCCCAGCCAGGAGGATATAGGCGGTCAGGACGACCAAGGCGAAGCGGATGATGTCTCCACCAAACACCGCGCGCTTGAACCCGGCGAGCACCATGCCGAACCCGAACAGGATCGGGAACACGATGACGGGGCCGAGCGGCACCTTCGTCGTGCTCCGGTAGAACACCCAGAGAAGAAACCAGGAGAAGCCGAATCCACTTCTCGGAACGCTGTCCAGCCCGACGTCCGGCGTCTCCTCGCCTCCGGGCTCCTCGCTCGCCTTGCGCGGAAGGAGAGCGAGGGCCGGAGGGATGAGCCCATACGTTCGATGGGCAACAGCCAACGCGGCGATCGGAAGAGCGATGCTCCACCACACCGGGATCAGACTGAAGGCGTACGTGACACCGAGGAACACGAACAGGACGAGGACGATCAGTGTGTTCGTACGACGTCCCGTCGGGAGCTGCGAGAGCGACGGGCGCCAGCTCTGGAAGAGCACGGCAGCAAAGAAGGCTGCCGCCACGACCCGCACCGCGATGACGGGAATCTCAAGCGCGTAAGCGAAGTGGCCGGCCCCGAGCTTCGTCACGAGAACCCACGCCAGACCACCCGCGACAGCGGCCGTGATTGCGGCGACCGAGACAGAGGAGATGGACGCCGCGAGCGTGTGCGTGACCCAGAGATCCCTCCCCGAGATCGGGGTCGTGAGATCGAAGCGGCCCGCGCGGGGCTGGGTTGCCGTCATGCCCAGGTCGATCGCGATCGGGGCCCAGAGTGCCAGCACGATGAGGAGTATCTCGAGGGCGGTCAGTTCTGTCTCAGCTCCGGACGCCGCCCGCGAGCTCACGATCAGCCCCAGGAAGGTGAGTCCGGTGATGGGACCGATGACCATCCATCGGCCGAGGAATCTCAGAGCGTAGTCCCGTCTGAGAAGCGGCAGGTTCATGCCTGGCCTCCCACGAGTTCGATGAACATGTCCTCGAGAGCGATACTCCGGCAGTTCGCGCCGGTAACCCCAAGGTCGTGCTCGAGGAGCCGGCACGACTCCTCCGGACTCATTGCGAAAACGGCGTGGAGTCCGTCGGAGCGCTCGCGGACACCCAGGCATGGCTCGAGCGAGCGGATCTGGTCGATCGTCGCCTTCCCGCCAAGGGGCACGAGCGCCAGGGTGTGCGCCTCGCGCAGCCGGTCCAGCGCGTCGTCGATGAGGACTCCGCCGTCGTGGAGCATCACGACCCGGCCGGCCATCCGCTCGACGTCCTGCATGTAGTGCGACGAGAAGAGGATCGTCGTCCCCTCTTCGTTCAGGAGTCGGATCGACGTCTCGAGGAACTCCCGTCGCGCCGCAGGGTCGAGCCCGCCCGCCGGTTCGTCGAGAAGCAGCAGCTCCGGCCGGTGCGAGACCGCACAGAGAAGCGCGACCTGCCTCGCCTGCCCCTTGCTCAGGTGCTTCATCCGCTTCCCGGCCGGGAGCTCGAAGCGCTCCGCCAGATCGCGCGCCATGGCGTCGTCCCACGTCGGATAGAGCTCCCTATGGATCTCCACGACCTCGCGTACCCTCAGGAACGGCGGGATGATCTGGACCTCGGAGACGTAGCCGACGCGTCTCTTCACGTCGACCGGCTTCTCCCGCGGGTCCGACCCGAACACCCTGACCGTTCCCTTCTGGGCTTCGAGCATCCCCATCGCAATCCGGATCAGTGTCGTCTTCCCCGCCCCGTTCTTCCCAAGGAGCCCGACCACTTCGCCCTCGCCCACCGAGAAGCTGACACCGGCGAGAACGTCGCTCCCCTTCACGTACGCTCGGTGGATGTCTGTGAAATCCAGGATGTTCATGCTCTCGAAACCTCCTCGTCTGCTGCTCCGTCGTCGGGTCCGCTGTTCGGCTCATTGTCCGGCTCGTTGTCAGCATCGCCACCGTCACGGGGCTCCCGGGTCGATTCGAGCAGCTCCGCGAACGCTCGAACCGCTTCCTCGTCCGTGAGTCCGAGCTGCTTCACCACCGTCGCCGTCGGCGCCAGGCTCTTCCGAAGCTCCTCGATCCGCCTGTCGCGGATCGCGCCTCCGCCCACGGCCTTCACCACGAGCGGGCGGCCCGGCCGCCGCTCGACGATGTCGTCCCTCTCCAGAAAGCTGTAGGCCTTGCTGATGGTCATCGGGTTCACGCCGAGCTCGGAGGAGAGAGCCCGCGTCGAAGGGAGCTCGTCGCCCGGCTTCAGAATGCCGCTCGCGATGTGGAACTTGATCTGATCCATGAGCTGCCGGTAGACCGGAACGCCGCTGTGTGGGTCGACGACGATCAGCATCGCGCTGTCTCCTCGTTCAGTCCCGGGGTCCCGTCGCTCCGGTTCATCCACGTCTCCACGACCGCCTTCAGCACCTTCGCCACTGCCCGAGCCACCACTGCTCCCCCCACGATGAGATCACCCGAGTCGGGCACGCGCTCGATCAGATTCCTGAGCGAAGTAGCGTCGCTCACGCGGCGCGTCGGGCAGCACCCCGTCTCCCTGTCGAGCTTCACCCCACCACCCGCGAGAGGCGAGTGAGACCGGAAGCCGATCGTCTGGATGCCCGTCGCCGATTCCTGGCCCGGTGAGCTCCCGAAACCCTCGACCTGCATGAGCTCGGGGGCCGCCCCGGCTGCCGCCGGAGCCAGCACCACCAGCGCGAGGAGCGCTCCCGTCGTCCGTCCTCTCCAACCGTTCCTTGTCACGTCCGCCTCCGCTTGACCCGTCTGTTAGGAAGCTGTCTGTCGTGGCTCTCATATCACCTGACACCAGTTACCATCATAAGGTGTATTGGTGTATATGTCAAGTGATACAGTTAGATTCAGCGATTATCTCCTAACTCTCTTTGCCACGGTCAATTA
>JALGVN010000065.1 GCA_025774645.1 bacterium | reverse complement strand
CGCGCTCAAGCCGCCGGCGACGAGCCTCACCATCGCGACCGAGACGTTCGCGGGCCTCGCCGTGCTCTTCCCGGCGCTGGTCGCCGCGATCTACTGGCGGCGCGCGACCGCCTGGGGGGCGTTCGCGTCGATCGCCGCGGGCGAACTCGCTGTCGTGCTCTACCACTTCAAGCTCCTGCCGAGCTTCGGTCTCCTGCCCGCGCTTCCCGCGACGGCGCTGGCCGGGGTCGTCCTTCTCGCGGCCGGCCTCCTTGCCGGGAGGGGCGACACGCGCCCCGTCGGATGGGCCGACGCCACCGACATCAGGATGGGCCGCCGCGCGAAGATCGGGTGGAAGCTCCTCTTCGTCGCGTTCCTCGTGCTCTCGGTCGACTGGTGGCGGTGGGGGAGACTGCCGGTCCTGCTGGGCGGGATCCCGGGGTGGGTCGCGTACTTCGCGGCGCTCGGGGTGCTGCTCACGATCGCCTTCGTCTTCTTCGGGAGAGCCGTGCTGGCCGGGCGGGGTGCGGAGGACTCGCCGCGAGCGATTTCACGGCAGACCTCTTCGCGTCGCTGACCTGCTCGAGGGGTCGGTTGACGGCGGACTTCGGGCGGATGCCGATCAGTGCGTCGGGGACGTGAGCCAATCGATCGCGTTCACGAAGAGGACCAGGTTTGAGGGGTTCTGCACGAGGAGGACGTCCTCGAACATCCGCGCGTTCCCGATCACGATGATCTGCGTCTCGAGGCCCCTGTCGATCGCGTCCGGCGGTTCGGTGAACTCAACGCCCCCCTCGCCGTCCTCGACGATGACCGGCTTCCCCGCGAAAGCGCTCGTGAACTCGCCCGTGACCGCGACGGCCAGAGGGTAGCTTGGGCCGATGCCGGCCCGGATCTCGGCGGCGTCGTCGCCCGGTGGAACGAACGTCTGCCCGGGATCGAGATCGGACTCGGCCGGCACGGTCCACGACCGCCCGGACGACCCGGCGAGGATCGTCGTCTCGAGCCCCCCGGACATCTCATCGGAGATGGCGACGGACGAGGTCCAGGTGAACACGACCGCGTCGAGATCCGAGATGACCGGATGCCCGCTCGAGAGGTTCGGCGGAACCACCCTCGGCCAGTAGGGGTACGTTATTGCCCCCGTTGTGTCTCCGCTCCGGAACGGGACGTCCGCGCCGACCTCGTCGAGCACGAGATCACTGTTCACGGTGAACCCGTACGACCGGACGAAGTCGAAGATGTTCACCTGGTCGGCCTGTCCCCGCGTGGTTCCGGGAGCGATCACGGTGCCGTCGAGCAGGAAGATCGCGCGTCCGCCCCTCATGAGGAACTGGTCGATCTCGAAGAGCTCGGCGTCCGGCACGTCCGGCGCTCCGGCGACGACAAGCGTACTGATCTCCGCGAGCGCGGAAGTGTCGTCCGCGAGGTTCACCTCGCGGACTTCGTAGTTCCCCTCGAGAGCGGCGGCGACCGAGCGGTACTGCGTGCCGATTGCGCGCTCCCCGTGGCCGGTCAAGAACCCGACCGCCGGGCGTTCCCCGGTCGTCATGTTGAAGTTCGCCGGCGGGTCGTCGCGGACGAAGTAGTTTGTGAAGAGGAGGGAGACGACGACGAGGATCGCCACGATGATCACGGCCCGCAGGGCGGGGCTGGTCTTCATCTCGTGCAGGCGGTACCTCACGGCGTCACCTCTGCTCGAGGACACTTGCGTGGTCTGGTCGAATGCTCGCACCGAGAAGGGGGACGGCATACGGTGCCCGGACACGGGTGGCTCAGGCCACATTCATATCCGATGCCGTCCCGGCGCGCAAGTCCGGAATCGGGCGCGAAGACGCCACGGGAGCGCTTCGGAGGGCCATGCATCTGCCGCGGCTCAGCCGCGCCGAATCATCGGCGCGGGCAGACAAGCCCGTCGTCGAGCCAGGTGACCGTGGGTCACGAACACGCCCGGGCCGGTCGGGGGCGAGGCGGTTGCAGCGGGGGAGGAGCGCGCGGGAAATCACTTGACCCTGTAGGAAGCTGGTGGTACATTGTGGTTGCCCCACTTCAGAAGGAAGGGGCGTCCGGACTCAAAGCACGACCCCCCGAAAGCAGCAGGGATCTGAGACGGCGACGCATCGATGAGACCGACATCAGAGTATCGCGATCCCGCAGCGATCGTCTGGACGGACCGCCCACTCACGGACAGTCCCCACGCAGCTGCGAATGACCTCGAGTCGACCTCGGGGCGTCGGCGACGTTTGATCGTCGACGGGTTCGCGCCGTCCTGCGCGCTCGAAGAGCATCCGAGACGAATGTGAGAACACGGCCGAATGCGAGAGCGTCGGCCGTCGTCATACAGCGCAACAGAAACCGAACATGAGAGGCCGCTGGGGGTACGTCGAGAGAAGATGGGCTAGACTAAAGGTGCCAAGAAGAAAGCGTCAGCCGCAGCCCAGCTCCTATCCTTGACCGTGCTTCCGGAGGCCTCTCTTTGACTGCCCGCGCAGCAACCAGGCGCGGGCAAATGCTGTTGACCTCGGGTCAGCCTTCAGCTATCTTGAGCGGCCTGACGCACCCCGCACACATCTGCCGAGACAAGGAGACCTCATGGAGAAGCGCACCTTCGATGAGATCCTCGACTTCGCCATCCAGAAGGAGGACGAGGCCGCGGAGGGGTATCGGGCGCTGAGCGAGGCGTCGAAGCGGTCGAACGTCAGGGACATGCTGATGCGGATGTCGAAGCAGGAGGCCGGCCACGCGACCAAGCTGCGCGGGATCAACCGCGAGAAGGTGGAGACAGCGGCCATAACGAAGGTCCCGGACCTCAAGATCGCCGACTACTCGGACAACGTGAACGTGACGCCGGACATGAGCTACCAGGACGTCCTGACCGTCGCGATCAAACGCGAGCAGAAGGCGCACAACCTGTACATGACTCTCGCATCAAACACCGAGGACCAGGGTCTGAAGAAGCTCTTCCAGGTGCTGGCGCAGGAAGAGGCGAAGCACAAGCTCGACCTCGAGACGGAGTACGACGAGCACATTCTCACGGAGAACTGATCCACGCGCTTCGCGCGGGAACCAGAGGACGATCGGAGGAAGTCGATGATCGAGTACCTGAACGAGGACGAGGTGTACCGAGTCGGGATGTGCATGGAGGAGGCGGGTCTCGACTTCTACACGAAGATGGCCGAGAAGGCGGACGACGTCGCGACGAAGAGGGTCTTCCGTCGCCTCGCTCGCGATGAGCAGCAGCACCTCGCCTTCTTCGAGTCGATGGATCTCAAGACCGCCGGGGGCATGGGCTCGCGGCCGGCGGAGCAGGATGCCGAGCTGTCGAGGTACGTCTGCTCGATCGTGGACGGCGGCATCTTCAGGAACGTCGCGAAGATGGGAACGCTCGCTCGAGGCAAGTTCAACGCCGAGAAGGCGCTTGAGCTCGCGCTCCAGGTCGAGAAAGACGCCGTGCTCTACTACACCGAAGCCTACATGGCGAACAAGAAGAAGAGGGCGCGCGAGGCCCTTTCGAGGCTGATCAACGAGGAGAAGGGGCACGTCGTCGAGGTCCAGAAGCGCCTCGACAACCTCCGCAAGAAGGCGAAGACGGCGAAGAAAGCGAAGAAGTAGGCGAACGGAGGACGGACTTGAAGCAGTACAAGTGCACGATTTGCGGGTACATCTACGATCCCGCCGCGGGGGATCCCGACGCCGGCGTCAGCCCCGATACTCCCTTCGACAATCTGCCCGAGGACTGGGTCTGCCCGGTCTGCGGCGCGACGAAGGACCAGTTCGAAGAGGTGTAAGGACACGGGTAGGGCGGGGACCATGAAGGTCCACATCATAGGAAACGGCGTTGCGGGCGTGACGGCCGCGCGATGGATCCGCGAACACGATCCTGACTGCGGCATCGAGGTCTACGCCCGCGAGCCTTATCATTACTACTACCGCGTTCGGCTCCCCGAGGTCGTCGCAGGCGAGCTCGAGGTCGGCGACATCGTCGCCAACCCTCCCGACTGGTACGAATTCCACCGCATCAACGTCCATCTCTCGACTCCCGTCGCATCCGTCGACGCGGGTGAGAAGAAGCTCGCCCTCGAGGACGGTTCCAGCATCGCGTACGAGACGCTGCTCGTCGCGTCCGGCGCCGACCCGTTCATCCCGCCGGTCGGCGGCGTCGACAAGGCGGGCGTCTTCGCGCTCAGGACGGCGGACGACGCGATCGCCATCCGCGATCGGGCGAAGCAGTCGCGGCGGGCGGTCGTTGTGGGAGGAGGGCTCCTCGGCCTCGAGGCCGCGCGTGGGCTCATGGCGTCGGGCACCGAGGTCCACGTTCTGGAGACGGCGCCGCGGCTCCTCCCGCGGCAGCTCGACGAGCGGGGCGCGCACGTGCTCGCCACGGAGATCGAGAAGCTGGGGATCCGGCTCCACATCGGCGTCCAGATGTCCGGTGTCACCGGGGACGGCGAGGCGACGGGCGTGGCGCTCGATGACGGGACGGAGGTGCCGGGCGAGCTCGTCCTCTTCTCGACCGGCGTCCGGTGCGCGACCGGGCTTCTTGAGGGGAGCGGGGTCGAGGTGAACCGCGGAGTCGTCGTCGACTGCGACATGAAGACGAACGTCCCCGATGTCTACGCCGCGGGGGACGTCGCCGAATACGAAGAGCGTGTCTGGGGGATCATCCCGGTCGCGCTCGCGCAGGCGGACTCCGCCGCGAAGACGATCACCGGGGACACGTCGGAGAAGGTCTGCGCCGTGACGCCTCACAACACGCTCAGGATCACCGGGATCGACGTCTTCTCCGCCGGCACGGTCACGTGCGAGGCCGAAGGGTGCCGCGAGTACGTCGAGGAGGATGTTGCCGGCTGCCTCTACCGGAAGGTGCTCGTGCGTGGCGGGAAGCCGATCGGCGCCATCGTGATCGGTTCCCGGAAGGGCGTGAGGCAGCTCGCGCAGATGATCGAACACGGCGTCGACGTCCGGAAATGGGGCGATGCGATCGCCCGCGACGATTTCGACTACGCCGGGGTGCTCAAGGCCGCCGCCTGAGCCGCCTGGCCCGCGGACGGCACGCCCCAGCGCGGACTCGTTGCAGACTCGCCGCAGACTCGCCGCACACCCTCACCACACACCCTCACCACAGACCTCCGCCAGCGTCACCCACATTCCTGATTGCCGCCCGGCCTTCGAAGTGGTATAGTGACCACCGCGTAAGAATGCCCACCTGTGCCTAGCTGAGCCTCACGGAACGAGCCATAGCAGTTTGGCCCGAAGCGCAGAGGTTCTCGGATCGGGCCGCGGCCGGACACGTCCGCTACCCAGGAGAGAGGTTGCTGCCATGAGACTTGTGCTCACGGTTCTTCTGATCGCGCTCCTCGCCGTGTCCGCTCTCGCCGGTCAGAATCCCGACATCCGGCTGTACCTCGACTTCGATCCCCCGAACGGAGTTCACCGGATCGACGTGCCCGAAGACACGGTGGTCTTCATCTACATCGTCCTGGACTGCTTCGGGTTGGAGGGCGGCCTTCGAGCGTTCACCCTCTGTTTCGAGAGGACGTTCGGAGCTTCGGCCCACGACGAGCTGTCGTTCCTCGGGGGGCTCTTCATGGGCGATGTGGAGGATCCCGAGCTCGGATTCGTGGCGGCGGCCGGCGAGGACTGCGTGTACCCCGACGAGAACGGGATGATCGTCGCCGGATACGTTCAGTACTACTACACCGGCCCTCCAGGCCACGTCCGGGTCGTGCCCACGAATCTCGATCCCATGCTCACCACCGACTGCAACATCGCGCTCGACACCTACTGCGTCGCCGCGAACGCCGGAATCGGTGCCGACCCGCCTCCGGGCCACCCCGGGTGCTACTGCGGGGTCGTGCCGGTCGAGGACGCGAGCTGGGGGACGATTAAGGCTCTGTACCGCTGAGACGTGGGATGCGGGCGCCGGATGGGCATGACAACGAACGGAGGGAAGAACAGAGGGGCGGCCCCCGTGCCGCCCCTTTCCCGTTGTCGGGACGCGCGGTCGCCGGTTAGAATGGACGGAAGCCCTGAAACTGCGGAATCCTGCGGATATTCGAGGGTTCTCGAGGCATCCGCGGGTCCCGCGAACCCGATCTCCAGTCCGAAGGAGAGGAACGCCATGCCAGGCAGAGCCTTACGGACGATAGTCCTCGTCGTCGCGGCCGCTTCCGTCCTCGCGCTGGCCGCGCCGATGTCGTGCGCGGACTCGGGATCGATCCTCCGGAAGGTCCCCTTCACGTTCGTTCCCTCGAAGGGATACGCGAGGGTCTTCCTCGCCGGGACCTTCAACGGATGGAGCACCGAGGCGACCCGCATGAGCAAGGTCGAGGACCACTTCGAGATCGACCTTCTGCTGCCCGTCGGGAAGTACCAGTACAAGTTCGTGGCGGACGGGGAGTGGATCGCCGACGAGACGGCGGAGGGGTTCGCGCCCGACGGTTTCGGCGGGCAGAACTCGGTCGTCACGGTCGACGACTCCTTCGCGGCCGTTCCCCTCGAGGTCGGGGACGGGCGCATCGTCACGGAGCATCTTGGCCATGGGCGGAACGCGTGGGAGGTCATGCGGGCTGCTGACGGGAGCGTGTCGTTCCGGACGCGCGTCTGGACCGGTGACGCCGAGGCGGTCACGGTTCGGTGGCGCGCGAGTGGAGGTGAGGCTGCTGCGACGGGAGCGCCGTTCGCAGCGGTTCCGATGGAGCGGGTCGACGGCGACGGTCTCTTCGACTACTACGCGGCGCGGCTCGAGGCCGGCGAGGCCTTCGACTACTTCTTCGAGATCGAGGACGGCGGGGCGGTCTTCCGCCAGGGGCCGGACGGCCTTGTGAAGGCTCCCGACTCGGCCGGCGAATTCCACTTCGACGCCGGCGAGTTCCCCGTCTTCGAGACGCCGGACTGGGTGAAGGAGGGGATCATCTACCAGATCTTCCCCGAGCGGTTCGCCAACGGGAACCCCGACAACGATCCCGACTTCTCCGAGTGGTACTACGAAGGCGTCACCGACCTCCCGAACTCGGGACGCTCCAACGAGGAGTACTTCCACCTCGTCCACGACTGGTACGACATCGACGGGCTCACGAAGAGTCCGTACCGGACCGACGACAGGCCGGACTGGTACTCGTTCTACGGGGGCGACGTGGCCGGCATCCACCAGCACCTCGACTACCTCACGAACCTCGGGATCACGATCGTCTATCTGAACCCGATCTTCGAGGCGAAGAGCAACCACAAGTACGACGCTGCGTCCTACACCGAGATCGACCCGCACTTCGGGACGAACGCGGAGTTCGCGGCGTTCGTCGAGGCGTGCCACGCGCGCGGGATCCGCGTCGTGATCGACCTCGCGTTCAACCACACCGGCGAGACGTTCTGGGCCTTCGTGGACACCCGGGACAACGGATCCAGATCGGAGTACTGGAACTGGTACGAGTGGAAGAAGTGGCCGATGCCCGAGGGCTGGACGAGCGGCGGCCTCGAGTACTACGACTGCTGGTGGGGATTCGGGCAGATGCCGAACCTCAACTTCGACCTCTCGCGTCCGAATCCGGAGGAGCACCTTGTCTGGGACATCGAGGACGCCGAGGTCAACTGGCCGGTCGTCGATCACTTGCTCGACGCGACCATCTACTGGCTCACCGAGATCGACGTCGACGGGTTCCGGCTCGACGTCGCGGGGGAGGTGCCGTTCTGGTTCTGGGAGCTCTTCCGCGAGCGCGTCCGGGAGGCCAAGCCCGACGCCTACATCCTGGGTGAGCTCTGGGGCGCCTCGCCCGAGTTTGTGAACGGGAAGTACTACGACGCGGTCATGAACTACCGGTTCTTCCGCGACCCGGTCCTCGCGTTCATCGCGCGCGGCGAGACCGACGCCGCCGAGTTCGACACGGCGATCGCGCCCGGGAGGTTCGTCTATCCCGACGAGGGCGTGCGGGCGATGATGAACCTCCTCGACAGCCACGACACCGAGCGCTTCCTGACGACGGCCTGGGGTGACACGCGCCGGCTCAAGCTCGCGATCCTCTTCGGGATGACCTACGTGGGCGCGCCGGCCCTCTACTACGGGGACGAGATCGCGATGCAGGGGGGCGGCGACCCGGACTGCCGCAGGCCGTTCCACTGGAGGTGGAGGGACGATCCGGAGCGCGCGGACGTGCACGCGTACACGAGGCGGCTCATCTCGCTCCGGAAGGAGCACACGTGCTTCGCGCGGGGCTCGTTCCGGACGCTTCTCGCCGAGGGGCGCGTGTACGCCTTCCATCGAGGCGCCCCGGGCGACGACGCCGTCGTCGTCATGAACGCCGGGACGGAGCCTGCGACCGTGGAGGTCCCGCTCGAGGCGCCGCCGCACGACCTCATGAACGTCCTCACGAACGAGACCGTGGCGGTCGCGCGTTCGGGGGACGGCGCGTCGTTCGAGGTGACCCTCCCGCCGCTCACGGGCTACGTTTTCACCTACCGGAAGTCGGGGAGCGAGCGCTAGCCGCCCGACACTGGAGTCGCGAATGAGAGAGGCACTCAAGGCGATCATCGGGGACTCGAAGAACTGGCTCGAGCTCCGCGTTCACGACAGGCGCGCCCTCCACATCCTGTCCAGGAAGGGGATCATGGAGGCCGCGTCGTCGAACAAGAACGCGGGCGTCGGCGTCCGGGTCCTCGTGAAAGGGACGTGGGGGTTCTCGAGCACCGCGCGGCTCGACCGCGAGGGTATCGTGGAGGCCGTGCGGGACGCGACCGTCGCGGCCGAGAAGTCTTCGAGCGGGAGGCGTGAGAAGATCGAGAAGCTCGCCGAGTGCGAGCTGGCGGTCGGTGACTACGTCTCCGGAGACGCCGCGGAGGCAGCTTCCCACTCGACCGAGGAGAAGACGCAGCTCGTGGTCGAGACCGAGCGCGCGACGCGCGAGTCGTCGAGGCTCGTGCGGTCGGCGATGTGCAAGTACTCCGAGATCGTCGACGAGAAGTGGATCGTCTCGACCGACGGGGCCGACGCGCACATCGAGGACTCGAAGCTCGAGTTCGCGGTGAGCGCGGTCTCCGGCGAAGGCGACGACATGCAGGTCGGATACCAGGGGGTCGGCGTCACCGGCGGGTGGCCGGAGCTCTTCCGGACGTGGACGCCCCAGAGCATGTCCGAACACGTGAGCCAGGTCGCGGTCGACCTCCTCACTGCGCCGTACGCTCCCGGCGGGAAGGCGACCGTCGTCATGAACCCGGAGCTCGTCGGGCTCCTCGCGCACGAGGCCATCGGCCACACGGTCGAGGCCGACTTCATCCTCTCGGGCTCCGCGGCGAGCGGGAAGATCGGGCAGAAGGTCGCGAGCGACCTCGTCACGATGGTCGACAGCGGGCCGGCGACGCTCGGACACAAGTCCGCAGGGGGCGTCGTGCTCGTCGACGACGAGGGCGTCCCGACGGGGCGCACGGTGCTAATCGGGAGCGGGGTCCTCAGATCGTACCTCCACGACCGGGAGACCGCCGCGCACTTCGACGTTCCACCCACGGGAAACGCGCGGGCCTGGCAGTACAGCGACGAGCCCCTCATCCGGATGCGCAACACCTACATCGAGCCGGGCGAGGCGTCGTACGGTGAGATCATAGCGAGCATCAAGAACGGCTTCCTCCTCAAGGGGGCAGGAAGCGGCCAGGCGGACGCCAACGCGGAGTTCATGTTCGGCGTGCAGGAGGCGCACGAGATCAGGAACGGGAAGGTCGGCAGGCTCCTCCGGGGCGCGTCGATCTCGGGCGACGCCTTCGAGGTCTTGAAGAGCGTCGACATGCTGAGCAGCGACTTCGAGTGGGCGATCGGGAGCGGCTACTGCGGCAAGGGACAGCCGGCCAAGGTAGACGGCGGGGGACCGTACGTCAGGTGCCAGGTCGTCGTGGGAGGGAGGTAGAGCGCATGGACGAGCTTCTCACGATCTGCGAGCGGGCCGTCGACAGGGCGCTCAAGGCAGGCGCAGACGAGGCCGAGGCGTTCGCCGTCCGCGACAAGAGCGTCAACGTGGAGGTTCAGAAGAACGACCTCCAGATCGCGAAGAGCATGATGAGCGACGGGCTCGGGATCCGGCTCTTCAAGGACCGGAGCCTCGGGTTCGCGTTCGTCAACGCGTTCGACGAGGGAGGGGTCGACGAGTCGATCGAGCGGGCTCTCGGGATCGCGTCGGCCGCGCCGCGCGACGACCACAACGGGCTTCCCGAGCCGACGGGCGTCGACTACCAGGACGGGCTCTTCGACGACGGCGCCGAGTCCTACGGGGTCGACCGGGCCGTCGAGCAGGCGCTCGCGATGCTCGGGGCGGCGAGGGACTACGACCCGCGCGTCACCGTCGACGTCGGCGAGCTCGCAGGGCAGTACGGCTGGAAGGCGGTCGTGTCGTCGAAGGGCGTCCGCGCCATGGAGGCATTGAGCGTCTTCTATTGCTACATCCTCGGGATGGCGAAGGAGGGTGAGACGGTTTCATCGT
>JALGVN010000291.1 GCA_025774645.1 bacterium | reverse complement strand
ACTCGTTCGGTGCGACGTCGCCCTCCAACACGGTCTCGGGCTCGCCGCGCCCGTCCGCGCCGTAGCAGGACTCCGCCGCACGGCTGCCGCAGGCTCCCTCGCGTTACGGGGGAGGCGACATGCGAAACGAGCATCCCGAGGGGCCCGCACGGTGCGGGCCCCTCGCTCCGTTCCGCTCCCGACCCTCCTTTTATAAATGAAGGCGCCGGCTGAGAGCCCCCGGCCCGGCACATCCAGGCCTTCATCTGCTCTGTTACTTTCTAATTGGCATAGATTGTGCAATCTGTCGTGTGTGTGGGAGCGAATCCCGTGCAACATGAAGAGCGATTACGGATTCGCCGAGATCCTGCGGGGACCGCGAGGCACTCAAGAAGCCTCGGTCGCGCCGGGCCGGTAACGTACCCCCCCACGAAGCCGGCCCCCGGGTTTTCCACCGAACAGGCAACCCCCTATGCACCCGCCTCCGGCCCCGCGGATCTCGACGTCAAGGTGAAATTCCCAACCACGGCGGGGATCCAATCGGATGACGCTAACTGCTATTGCGAGAAAGACCGGCACATGTGCGGCGGTCGCGGCCCTCCTCGTCCTGGGGCTGTCGGCGGGAGCCGCCCAGGCGGACCCCGGGTCGAGAGCCGAGCTCGCGCAGATCGTGATCGGCGTTGAGCCCGGTTCCGGATTCGAGGTCACGGTCGACGGCCAGGAGTACACGGGGAACCCGGTCGTCTCGGACGAGTCGGGCATCATGAGCTTCGTGGTCGACGACGCCGCGCACGCGCCCGGCTCCCTCTCCATCTGCTTCACCCTCGACGGCTCGCTCGTGGTGCACGACGTCGCGGTCTCCGCGATCACGGAGACCTCGGCCCTCGTGACGTGGCAGACGAACCACGCCGCCGACTCCCGGATCGAGTACGGTCCCACCGACGCCTACGGACTGTGGTCCCCGCACGACGCAGCTCTCGTCACGGACCACGCCGTTGAGCTGACGGGCCTCGCGCCTGCCGGCCTCTACCACTTCAGGGTCGTCTCGCACGACGCGCAGGGCGGGAGCGCCCAGTCCGCCGACCAGCAGTTCCAGACCCCGCTCACGCCCCTCGAAATCAGTGACGTCGGTGTCTCCGACGTGACGCCGACGACGGCCGTGATCGAGTGGCTGACGAGCCGCCCCGCGACCTCGCAGGTTCTCTACGGGCCGACGAGCGCCTACGGATCAGACACGCCCGTCGACGAGGAACTCGTGTCGGAGCACTCGGTTACCCTGAGCGGGCTCGCAGACGGCGAGCTCTATCACTTCCGCGTCCTTTCGGAGGACGCGTACGGATCGCAGGCCGGGTCCGCCGACGCGACGTTCGAGACACTCGAGCTCGGTCCGACCGGGCCGCCCATGATGTGGGGCGTTGAGGCAGAGGGGCTCTCGGCGACGTCGGTCATCGTGACGTGGAGGACCGACCGCGCCGCGACGTCGGTCGTCCGGTACGGCACCGGCGGCGTGCTCGACCGCGCGACGGAGATCGACACGCTGCTGACGCTCGAGCACGCGGTCCTCATCGCACCGGTCGCGCCGTACGCGGAGTATTCGTTCATGACCTTGTCGGCCTGCGGGAGCGACACCGCCTGCAGTGACGTCGGCACGTTCCGCACCATCACGCCGACCGGCGTTGTCCCTCAGGCGTACGCCGCCGAGATCGTGCGTGCGGGCGTCGGCGCGGTCGGTCAGGACAGCGCTCGCCTCAACTGGGTCACGTCGCGTCCGTGCACGACCTGGATCGAGTACGGTCTGGACACGACGTACGGTCTGTCACGGACCGGCGCGCCTGTGGGGGAGGGCGACTGCGTCTTCGGAGCCGACCTCGGTGGTCTGCTGTCGGGAACGACGTACCACTACCGGGTCCTGGCCTGGGACCGGGTGGGCGGCCTCGCGACCGGCGAGGACGCGACGTTCGCCACCCTGCAGGAGCCCGATCTCAATCCGCCCTCCGCTCCGTCGGGTCTCCTGGTCTGGGAGGAGGAGAACGGGATCCGGATCACGTGGGAGCCGAACGAGGAGGACGATCTCCTCGGATACTACGTCTACAGGAGCTCCCGGTCGCAGAACGACTCACCGTCCCGGACCGTCTGTCTGACCGACGTGCCGGTTCTGGGGTCGAGCTTCCTCGACGAGACCGTCGATCAGGGGCATTCGTACAGGTACTGGGTCACGGCGGCCGACGCCGCCGGGAACGAGAGCGGACCGTCCGAGGGCATGGACATCCTCATGGCGAACGACGTGACATCGACGCTTGCCTTGAGCGCGTGCCCGAACCCGGCCGCGGGACCCGCCACGCTGGCGTTCTCGCTACCAGGAGGGGTCGACCGCGTCGCGATCAGGATCCTCGCCCCGTCGGGGAGGGTCGTCCGGGAGCTGACCGACGGCCGTCTGCAGCCGGGCGATCACACGGTCACGTGGGACGTCCGCGACGGGTCGGGTCGTCAGGTATCGGCCGGGGTCTACCTGGCTGAACTCCGCACACCCGAAGCCGTCGTCACAAGGAAGATCACGGTGCTGAGGTAGCCGGCACAGCCACTCCTGCGCTACCCGCCCGCGGCCGCCCCTCCGGTCGCGGGCGACGTCGTTTGGGGCTCCCGGCGGCAGGGTTCTCAGACCCGCCTCTCCACGCACCCCACAGACGGTGAATTTCGTAACCGCCGGCGTACAGGGAGGTTAGCCATACTATAGCAAATGCACCCACAAAAACACTTGTCAAGTCCCGCCACGTGTGATACTATTGAAGTTGTCAAGAAAAACACCTCGTGCACCGACACCAAGAGATTACGAGAAGAGGTGATCGCATGAGAGCGGGCATAGCATTGGCAGTAGGAGCGTTGGTGTTCTTTGCGTTCATGATCATGATTCCACTGTCCTTCCTCACAGGAGGCATGCCATGAGACGAGTTCTGATTCTCAGCGTGGGCGTGCTCTTGCTGCTCTCGGCGGTCC
>JALGVN010000064.1 GCA_025774645.1 bacterium | reverse complement strand
GACGTCGAACTCGGTGCCCCAGCGGTAGCTGAGACCGATGCCGATCTGCTCGGTGGGGTCGAACGTGAACCCGAGCGCGACCGAGGCAGCCGACCCGTCGAGATTCGCCGACTCGAGCTCGCTCCCGCCCCACGTCTCGCGCGCCGACTCGCTCAGCGTCGCGAGGCCGGCTGCGACCCCGAAGCCGCCCTGTCCCCGATCGCCGATGCTCGTGGCCGCGACCAGCTCGAAGAACCTCACGTCGCCGGTGAACTTGCCCGTGTACACCTCGGACTGGTCCATCCCCGAGATCTCGACACTCCTGTGGGACGGGTTCGAGTAGCCGATCCCGAAGACCCAATGGGCCGAGCCCTTGACCGCCACGGCCTGCGTGAAGTTGAACCCGTCCTCGGAAACGTCGAGGTCGCGAGGCAGGTAGTCGCGGTTCTTGATGTTGTACCTGATCGTCGCCTCGCCCTCCGCGCCCGTTATGCCGGCGGCGTTGGCCGGGTTGTAGAAGTACGTGTTCAGCCCGCCGACCGCCACGTTGGCGCGGCAGAGCGCAGCCTCTTCGGAGTTCAGGAAATGGGTGTTGGTACGAGGAATGTCACCGATCGTCACGCGCGGGGGATCCTCACCGTGTACGACCCCGGCGCAGAGCAGCACTGCCACAACGCAGATGTGCAGATATCGCATTCGCCCTCCCCGTTGACTCGAGGCTGTCCGGTCGAACCTGTTCGGAAATCCGCTAGCGGTACATGTTCTTGATGGCGCCCCACGTCGATCTCTCGACGGGAGAGTCCATCAACACGAATTCCACGTAGTCGACCCTTGCCCGGTCACCGGAGAGGTGTTCGATGAGGAACATGTAGACCCCAGGCTCGAGACACACCTGAGCGCCGCCGGCGCTCATCGAGAAGGGGCCTCACCCGAATCCGTAGCCTTCAGTGAGCGTGAAGTCCGAGACGAGAGACTCGCCCTGCTCGGGGTAGTCCGGAACCCTGAGCCTGAGCCCGACGGCGTTCTGGTAGTAGGACTGGTACGCGACGGTGACGTCGTAGCACCCCGCCTCCTCGACCATCACCTGGAGCATGATCCACTCGCCGGGACGATCGATGCCGTCGGCCGCGAAGTACTGGCTGGCACTGCCGCAGTACTCCGTGCTGATGGGATAGCCGCCGAGGTCGTTCGAGCCGTAGAGGTTGTAGTCCTCCCCTTCGACCCGGACACCGTCGGCGCCCCACGCCGCCGGCGTGAGCATCACCGCGAAGAGCACGGCAACCGCCGCACCCGTACTCGCTCTCTTCCCCCACCCTGTCGTCACGCTCATCTCGTCGAACCTCGTTCCTCATCGCCCAATCTGGTGAACGGCCGCGAGCGGCGCCGCCTGCGCCGGTCCCGCATCCGTCCCTGAATGCTCGCTCACTTACTTAGATGCGCAGGGACGGAGTCCGTTTCCGGTCAAGGGTCCTGCGTGTAGAGGTCCCGCATAACGCCCACCTCGAACCTCCTCCCGGGCTGCGGGAATCCGATTTCGTCCTCGTAGAGCACGTCGAAGACGTTCTCCACGCCGGCGAAGAAATTGCCCCAACGGGTCTCGACGACCCCGCGGAGGTCAGTGAGAACGTACGTCGGCAGGCTGCCGCCGTGGCCGTCGCTCCTCGCGCCGACCCTGGCGACTCGAGCGATGCCCTGGTACGGGCCGTGCCGGTATGACGCGCCGATCGCCCCGGTGGTCCGGGGGACCAGCGGGACGGGATCCTTCGTGTCATCGTCGCGGGCGGACGTGAGCGCGAGGCTCAGGTCGACCCGGAAGTCCGTCGTCACGTGGTGCTCGACACCGACCTCGGCGCCCCACGACGTGACCGAACCCAGGTTCTTCGCCGGCTCGCCCCAGCCCGACGTCACGATCATGTCCCGCACCCACTGCTCGAAAAGGAGGAACGAGAACCGCGAACCCGACGTCGTCCGTCTGGAGAGCTCCGCCTCGATCGCCGCGCACTTCTCGGACTTGAGGTCGGGGTTCCCGATCTCCGGGCTGAACCACTCCTTGAGTGTCGGGAAGCGCGTCTTGATCCCGCCGAGGAACCGCAGGCCGTACCCCCCGGGGAGCGCGCGCGACCACGACGCCTGCGGGTTCACGCTCATGAGAAAGCGCTCCTCGCCGGCCATGAGGTCGGCGTTGAGCGCGACCGCCACGCGGCTCGACTTCCCGACGCGGAAGACGTCCTGGCCGAAGAGCGACATCGTCGTCGACTCGTACTGGTTCCAGTCGAGCCCGACGTCGCGCTGGAGCCCCGCGATGTCCTCCCTGAGATTCAGGCCCGCCGCGAGCTTGTGTCCCTCGATGCCCCAGTACTCCGAGTAGAAGTAGCCCCCGTACGCCTCGTTCGAGACGCTCGAGAGCCACGTGGGATCGGTGCGGTCGTAGTCGCTGTACGCCGCGAGCTGGTTGTTGTTCGTGCCGTAGAAGAGCTTCCCCTCGAGGAGAAGAAGCTCGCTCGGTCTCCAGTTGACGGAGCCGATCGTCCTGACCTCCCGCCAGTAGGGGAACCGCCAGAAGCGCGGGCGCGTGGAACTCGTCGAGGCCGGAACGTCGCGCCTCCCGTCGGCCACCTGGACCGAGACGGAGGCGTCGGCGTTCTCCCCGAGTCCCCAGGAGGCGTTGCTCCACAGAAGCAGCTCTTCCCCTCGGGAGTAGTTGCGCGTCCCGCCGTCCTCCCAGTCCTCGGGCGTGTACGACTCGGGGAGCGCGAAGTCGGACCGCGAGTTCGCCGCGACGCCGCCCGAGAGGTGGAACGCGCCGACGTTGCCGCTTCCCGACACGTACCCCGAGTAGCGCCCGTCGTCTCCCGCGACGAGCTTGAACCCGATGCCCGTTCGCCCGAGGCCGGCGGTCGTCACCGCGACGACGCCTCCGATCGCGTTTGCCCCGTAGACGCTCGCCGCCGGACCCTTCGTCACGCTCACGGAGCCCATCGCGCCTGCGAGCACCATCTGAGAACTGACCGATCCCGTGTACGGATCCGAGATCGGAACGCCATCGACCGTGACGACCATCTCGCGCTCCCCGAGCCCCCGAGTGGAGATCCGGGTCTCGCCCCTCGAGTCGGTCCTGACGACCATCCCGGGGACAAGCTCGAGCGCGTCGGCAAGGTTGTCGGCGCCGACCTCCTGGATGTCACCCTCGTCGATCTCGAAGACCGAGTACGGGCCGAACAGTCGGGAGCCGAAGACCGTGATCTCGGGGAGCGCGTAGATCGGTTTCGCGCCGAGGTCGGCCGTCGGGGAAGTTCCGTTGCTCGCGCCGAGCGGAGGCCCCGTTTCCTGCGCGCGCGCGCCGGGCGCCGCGGCGAGCAGGAGCGCGACCGCGACCGCGATGATCCCGGCCGTGGTTCCGCCGCTCGTTCCGCCCGAGTCGGGCGGCCGGCTCTTGGGTCTTGAGCGTCCCGCGAGCCTGCGTCCGAGAGCCAGCCCGGCTCGACGCCCTGGCGCCAGCAGGATCTTGTCGACGAACGTCACGGCGCTCACCCCCAGTGCCGCGTGAACGACGATGAGGAAGAAGAGTACGAGGAGTGCTTGACCCGTTCCGGGCGACGCGGAGCCCGCGATCCGCCCGATTGTGTCCCTGTAGATGGTGGCCGGCCCGAGACCCGCGATGTAGCCCTGAACGAGAAACGGATGGACGAGGGCCCAGAGGACAGCCAGGATTCCGGCGAGCATCCTCGCGGCCTGCTGCTGGCGAGGCGAGAAGCTGAGCACGAGCTCGGCGATGAGGGCCTCGACGATGATGCCGACCGCCGCGAACACGGCGCCGGCGAAACCCGAGGCGAAGCGAATACCGGCCGCGACGATCCCGATGAGGAGGGTCGACCATCTCCCGGGGACGTTGGCCCGGGCCGTCAGGAGTATCACGACGCCGAAGCTCGCGAGCAGGGCTCCGCCGAAGGGGACGCGCCACGGCTTGATCATCCCGCCGACGGTGATCTCGATGACGCCCCACAGGGCTGCCATCAGACCCAGAATGGCGATCTCGCGGCTCGTGAACCTCGGGCGGTTCCGCCCGTCCCGCGTGCCGGATTCGGTCCCGCTCTCGCCGGTACTCAATGGTCTCCTCTTCATTCCCGACCGCTCCGGTGAGGCGGTGGCCCGACTGCACGGGGGCCGCCCGGGCGCAGTGCCACCGCTCCGATGGTACACGCGTGAGCGCGAGGGATGCAACAACCCGTTCTGGAGGTCCTGAATCCGGCGTCCTTCTTCTCTGAACCGCCGTCATGTGAGACGGAGCCTGCCGTCAGTTCATTCGAGCGCCGATCTCCTCCGCCCTGGCGCTGTCCCCCGCAGCGCGCTCCATCTCGATCCAGGCTCCCCAGAACCCGGGGCCGTCGGCGCCGAGCGTCTCGGCCGACTCGAACAGGCGCCGCGCCTCGGCGTAGCGACCGAGTTCCCCCAGGATGCTCGCCTTCAGGACGCGCGCCCGCCAGATCCCCGGGAGGATGCGGATGGCCCTGTCCAGGAGCTCGAGGGCCTCGTGGGGACGGCCGGAGGCTCTCAGCATCGCGGCGAGGTCGTACTTGAGCCCCGGATTGAAGGGCTGAAGCTCGACGGAGCGCCTGAGGGCGAAGATGGCGCGCTCCGCGTCGTCGATCTCCCAGTAGCACCGCCCGATGTTCCGGAGCGACACGGCCGAAGCCGGTCCCAGCTCCTCCGCGCGCCGGTACGCGCTCACCGCCTCGGGATAGCGCCGGTGTCTGGACAGGAAGTCGCCGTACGCGAACTTCACGGCCCAGTCGTAGGGAAGCACACGCTCGGCATAGCGGTAGACCGAGTCCGCCCGTTCGAGATCGTCCATCTGCTCGAGGAGCGCCGCGAGATCGAGCCGGTACCCCGCGTTCCGCAGGTCGAGGCGGACCGCAGCAGCGAGCTCGTCCCGCGCGCGTTCGAGGTCCCCCCCACCCAGATACCACTCGTGCAGGTGGTAGCGCGTCTCCGCCAGACCGGGAGCGAACTCGAGCGCGTGCTCGAACTCGACGAAGGCCTCCTGAACCCGATCGGACCGGAGATACGCGACCCCGAGGGCGTTCCTCGCCTCCGGAAGCCACGGAGCGAGGTCGCGCGCCGCCTCGAGAACGGGAATCGCCGCATCCACCGCGCTCTTGGCGAGCGCCAGCTGCCCGTAGTCTGCGAGCGTCCGCGCGTAGGTCTCGAGCGTCGCCGGCGAGGCGCCCCCGTCGCCCGAGAGGTCGTCGATGTACTCGCGCCACGGTGTCTCGGCGGTGAGTGGTGTCGACGACGGGACCGTCATGATGCGGGACGGCGCGACTTCGACGAGGAGTCCCGCCGGCACGCACCTGTCGGGGAAGGACTCCGCCCCGAGACGGACGTCGGTGTACTGCGGACGCCCACCCGCGTTCTTCGAGAGCACGAGCGGCAGGTAGTCGCGGAGAGGGAGCACGTCCCGCGCGAGAGGCTCGCAGGGCACGGAGCTCGCCTGTCCGAAGAAGGCAGCGAGTTCGGGCTCGGCCGGCAGCGCCACGTCCGGGAACCACTCCCCGACGCGGGACGCCAGTGCGCGAACGTCGACGACGGCCACGTCGGTGCGAACTCCTTCGACCGAGCGGGCATAGTGGAGGAGGAAGACGAGCCGGTCGTCGTCGGTGTACACGATCGAGTCCTGAGGCAGCCCGTCGAGCAGCCGCCCGAGGTAGACAGACGGGGCGCTCGCCTCGCGAAGATCATGCGCGGGCCACGCCGACTGGATCCTGTTCGTCGTCACCATCGCGAGGACGGCGACGGGGACGGTGAGGACGGCGACCCGGATGATGCCCGACCGCCACGGCGCCTTCGCGACGACGGCCGTGAGCCCCATCCCCGCGCACGCCGCGAGAAGCGCGTACGCCGGCACGAGGTGGTCGCCGGCGCCGCGCAGGAAGAAGCCCACCGCGTGCACGGCCGCGAAGACACCCGGGAGCGCAACCGCGACGAAGAGGAGTCGGCTCCTCTTCCAGAGGACCAGGAGACCGGCCGCCGCGGCGGCGAGCACGGTCCAGTGAATCTCGGCGGGCAGCCGCACCACGGCTGCCGTCGCTTCGCGGGCGAGCTCGGTGAAGGGAGCGATCCTCTCCGGGGTGACCGAGGGCGACGCCGCGATGTACCCGAGCACCTCGGACCAGCTGCCGAGGGTCGCGCTCGTGACGGCGGCGCCCTGCTGCGACCGGAGCAGGAGGTAGACGTAGGGTGACAGCCCGACGGCAAAGAGAACGAGCGATCCCGCGATCGCAAGAAGCCCGGGGCGTGTCCTGAGGCCGCCGTACGTGAGGAGGACGAAGCTCGCCACCAGGAACACCGCGGTCGGCACGTGCGCGACGGAGAGCCCGAGAAGGAACCAGGCAACGTAGAGGGCGCGGTCGCCTCCGCCTCGTCCCCCGCTTCCGTCCTCGCCCCGGGGCCCGTCCTCGGCCAGGGTCCCGTCCTCAGCCCGGCCACCGTCCCCAACCCACGCGAGGAGGAACGCGAGCCCGGCGAGGCCCGTCAGCGCTGCGAGCGGGTGGACGCCGGCGGCGGTCCCGTGCGTCCAGAAGGTCGGCGAGACAGCGAGAGCGGCGCCTGCCAGCACGGAGCCTGCCGCCCGACCGATCGCCGACGCTGTGGACGAGGTCGGACGGAAGACGACGCCCGCGAGCTCCCAGGTCAGCCGGGTCATGGCCGCGGCGGCACCGGCCGCGAGAAACGCGGAGAGAACCGACAGACGGAAGATCGGCGCGCCCAGAGGAACGCGGACGGCGAAGGCCGAGACGAGCGTGTAGAGGGGGTGACCTGGCGGGCCGGCAACGCCGAGGGCTCGCGCGATCGTCGCGAGCTCGGCGGCGCCGCCCCACGTAAGCGAGCGCGCCGCCGTCGCCAGGTAGACGACAAGCGCGGCGCCAAAGACCGCGAGCGTGAGAATGAACGGGAGATTCACCCGGCGGCGACCGAACGAACGCACCCTTCGGCTCCTCTGCTGAACGTGTCGCTGTTTCTGCGGAGGGCCGCGGCGGCGACCCATCGGGGATGCTAGCACAGGCTCGCGGCCGGGTCGAGGGGCGGGGCGCGCGGCGAGGGGGCGCCGGGGTGAGGTGGATTCGTTGGCCCTTCGGGCTCTCCGCGGGTATACTGCGTGGAGAACGACACGAAACACGGTGAACGCCGTTCCCGGCAGGGAGCGGCACTCCAACAAGGGGTCGTCATGGCGAACGAGAACGAATCGAACGGCGGCGCGCCGGACGAAGGCGTGAGCTCCGGGTCCCACGAGCTCGCGTACGACAAGGTGTGCACGGCGAACGGCGAGCTCGAGGCGAACGCGATCAAGTCGGCGCTCGAGGCCGCGGGCATCCCGGTCGAGTTCCAGTACGAGTCGGTCTCGACTGTGCTCCCCGTGTCAGTCGACGGGCTCGGCGCCGTGAAGATCATGGTGCCCCTGGAGAGACTGGAGGAGGCGCGGGCCATCGTCGAGACTCCCGCGCAGCCGGTCGGAGAGGACGAGTAGCCGGGGCTCTCCCCGGTCGGAGGCTCTATGAGCGAGCTGGGTCTGCGGGACGACCACATGTGCTTCGCCTGCGGCAAGAGGAATGCCGACGGGCTGAAGCTCGAGTTCACGTTCGAGGACGACGAGGTCGTGACGTCGATCGCGTTCCCCAAGAAGTTCCAGGGTTACCGGGACGTCGTGCACGGGGGCCTGCTCTCGACGGTCCTCGACGAGGCCATGGTGACCCTGATCAACATGAGGGGCAGGCTGGCGGTAACGGCGGAGCTGAACGTCCGCTTCCTCAAGCCCCTCCCCGTCGAGAGCCCGCTCGAGGTCCGCGCGCGCCTCACAGGGAGCCGCGGGAAGGTCTACGAGGTCGAGGCCACAGGTACGCTCCAGGACGGAACAGAGGTCGCGAAGGCCACGTCCAGGTGCATCGACATGGGACCTCTTCCCGCAGAGTGGCTCGCGGCCCGAGCCGCTCGGGACGAGCCATAGGCCCGGCTGAATCCGTCTGGAGGCTCCCGCCACCGACTCGCCGCGTGCCGCCTGAGCGCAGAGCAGAGCACTGATACTCACCGTTGGTTGACGAATGACCATTCATATGATATACTGGATTGGTTGCACCACTTGGCCCTGGCCGTGGTGCAGGATCACGCCTATTAGAGAGGGAGGAAAACGTGCATCGTGGCTCGCGCTTGAACGTGGGGTTCGCGCTAACCGTGACGGCCGTCGTTCTGGTCGCATTCGGAACGGTCACCACAGACACCGCGTGGACCGGGGGGATCACGCGCGCCGTCCATTCAGGCGGAAGTCCGCCTGTCATCGAGTCCTCGGTCGAGGTCGAGGAGAGCACGGCGGACGCCGTCGTGCTGCGCTTCGAAGCGACCGCGCCGCCCGATGCCCGGCGGGAACCGATCGTGGCGGACGCGGAAACGCCGGAGGTAGCCTACGCGGCGTACGCCCTGGCGGAGGGAGGCGGAAGAGCCTCTGCCGTCGGAGCGTGGTCCGCGAAATCGCCCGGCCCCGCCGCGTTCTCCGTGCTGGTCCAGGTACCGGACCGTGGAGCGGTCGAGGCGACACTGGAGTCGGTCGACGGCGCCGCGACTGAGCTCGAGGTCGGCGACGTCTTCCGGATCTCCGAGCCCGCGATAATGCGCGACGTGCGTCTCGTGCGCGTCACCTTCTCCCCCGCCGCGGGGAGACAGGCTGCCTCCGTGAGTTCGGCGGTCCTCTCCCTCCGCGCGACCTCGGCCCAGGGAGCGAACGAGAAGCTCACCGGGCGGACAGCCACGTCCCCCGTGTTCCGCCGCATTTACGAGAGCAGCATCGTGCACTACCGTCCCGAGCCGGTTGACGCAGTGTTGCCCGACCGGGGCCCGGACGGACGCGACCCGACAGGCGCGCGCTACCTCATCATCACGCGCGACGCGTACGAGGACATCGTCGAGCCGCTCGCCGAGTGGAAGCGGCTCAAGGGCGTGAGCACCATCTCCACGAGGCTCTCGATCACGGGTTCTTCCATGGTGGACATCCGCGCGTACATCGTGAACGCCTACAACACCTGGGACATCCCGCCCGAGTTCGTGCTCCTCGTCGGCGACACGGAGGCCCTCCCGATCGGCGACGGCCTCACGCCGACCGACAACTACTACGCCGCAATCGACGGCGGCGACTACCTGGCGGACATTCTCATCGGGCGCCTCTCGGCCGACACCGCGACGCAGTGCGCGACCCAGGTTGCGAAGTACTTGAAGTACGAGCGGACGCCCCCGCGCTTCTACCCGCAGTGGCCGGCGAGCGCGGCGCTCATGGTGGCCGACGACTTCGACCAGGGCGATTACATCTACTACGGCAACACGTGGGACGTGTACGACCTCATGGAGGAGATGGAGTTCGCCCCGATCGACACGCTCTTCCGTCGGAATGAACTGCCGATGTCCGACGTCTACGAGTCTGTCAACGACGGGAGAGGCTTCATCAACTTCCGCGGCCAGGCGTTCTACAACTGGCTCCCTCCCTTCGACATCAACCCACACAACACCACGAACTACAACAGGCTCTCGGTCGTCGTCTCGGCGACGTGCGGGACGGGGACGTTCCACCACGACTTCTTCGTCTGCGAGGACTGGGTGCGGGCAGGCACCAGCACGGCGCCGAAGGGCGGCGTCGCGTTCTTCGGAACCAACACCGCGGTCTGGGGGAGTCCGCAGCTCTCCCGCCGGAGGGGCTACGTCTGTACGGGCTTCTTCGAGAACGCGTTCAGCGAGAGCGGTCTCACGCTGGGCGAGGCGTGCAACGCGGGGAAGCTCAAGCTCTTCATGAGCGAGCCGGAGCAGTCGGAGTACGAGGGGATGAACCTCCTCGGCGACCCGGAGCTCAATCTCTGGACCGCCGACCCCGTTGACGTCGCGGTCGAGCATGTCTACGCCGTGCAGATCGGACTCCAGAATTTCGCCGTCTCCGTGAGCCTGGACGGCGCCCCGGCGGCCGGCGCGATGGTCGGGGTGAGCAAGGAGGATGAGGTGTTCTCGTGGGGGTACACCGATGCCACGGGCAACGTATCGATCCCGATCGAGCCCCTGACGCCCGGCGATCTCGCTGTCACCGTCACGAGCAGGAACTGCTACGCCCATGAGTCGGACGTGCAGGTGCTGGACAGCGGGCCGTTCGTGGTCTTCTCCGGGCTCACGTTCGACGACACGTCCGGCGGAAACGGCGACGGCTACCTGAGCCCCGGCGAGACGGCGGCGGTCGCGATCGAGCTTATCAACGTCGGGGACGAGACGGCCGTCACAACGGTCGCGACCCTGCGCACGGACGACCCCTACGCGTCGGTGACCGACAGCACCGCGGCCTACGGCGCGATTCCGGCCGGCGAGGCGGCGTCGGGACTCGACGACTTCGAGGTGACGCTGTCGGAGTCATGCCCGCTCGGTCACGAGATGCCCGCGTGGCTCTCGATCACGTTCGACGGGCAGACGATCATCTCCGACGCACCCCCGGTC
>JALGVN010000290.1 GCA_025774645.1 bacterium | reverse complement strand
TGATGGGCCACGAGTACGCGAGCGACGCAGTGATCTCCCAGTCCGGGTAGGCCTCGTGCGGATCGAAGTTGGGCGTGCCGGCGTCGTCGCCGGAGAGCGCGACGGTGAGTCCGGCCGTCGCCGACCACCCCCCGAACCGGAACCTCACGCCGGGCGTGATCGAGAGCGGACTCTCCTTGAGTGCAATGTGGTCGCTGTTGAGGAAGAGATCCCCCCGGAACTCAGTGAAGAGGGAGACGTCGCGCCCCGGGAATTCGAAGGCGCACCGGAGGATGAGAAGGTCGTTGGTGTAGCGACTGCCACCTTCGTTGACCGGTGGGTAGTAGTCGGGGAAGTACCTGCGGCCGTCGAGCTCGTTCGTGTGGAAGGCCCAGCCGGCGTTCGCGTGGATCCGAAGGGGGAAGCGGTCGGTGAAGTCTCCGGACGCGAGCGCAATGATCTCCCAGTCGGTCTTCTTGCCCCCGGTGATGTAGGTGCGCCCGTCACACGTGTTGTCCAGGTAGAGCTCTCCCCCGAGAGGCAGGCCGAATCGGGTCTCGAGGCCGAGATGCCACGTCGACGACACGGGCGTGCCTACCTTCGCGGCAGCGACGGGGTTGTCGAGTCCGGTCACCGTCCTCGAGCCCCCCGTCGTCCCGTCCCAGGACGCCCGCCTGGCAGGCACGTCGAACGAGAACTCGAGCCAGTCGGTCATGCCGTAGTTCCCGGCGAGGTGCAGGCTCGTGTAGACCCCGGGCGTCGACGTTCCGAGGCAGTCGGACAGATCGTACGACTCGTAGTGATGGGCCGCGAGGGAGACGGCGAGGACGCCGCGCGTCTGCGGCTTCGCCGAGCGGAGCAGGATCAGGCCCGAGCTCCCGAACGCGGAACACTCGCAAGGGAGCGCGAGCGCCCGGGCGGCGGGGGGCGTGGCGAGGACGAGGACCGCGATCGTGATGGCCACGGCCGCTCCGCCGTTCCGTCTCCGTGTCCCCGGTCTCGTCGTCATGATCCGTCGGATTCCCCTTCGTCGGTGGTCGGACCCTCGTCACGGGGCGCCTCGTCGGTGGTCGGACCCTCGTCACCCGATGGCGCCGTGTCCTCCGCCGGCCCCGACTGCTCCTCCCTCGAAACGTCGAGGAAGTTCATGCGGAGCTGATACAGCACGTGCTCGAGCAGACGCTGCTCGTCCTCGTCGAGGTTGCCCTCGGTCTTCCGCCGCATCATGTCGAGCATGTCGATCGCTTCTCTCGCGCCATCGAGCCGTATCTCGACGTCGCCCGTCAGGGGGTTCGCGATCTTCCCGAGCTGCTGCATCGCGGCAGCCTCGAAGGTCGCCACGAGACGGAAGAAGTGTGCGTCGATTTCCGTGATGTCGTTCGTGCGTTCCTCGGCCATGCTCCCCTCCGCTTCTGCCCCGCGCGCGACCCGGGACACTCACCCTAGAATCCCGTGCAGTCTACGGGCCGCCGAAATGGCAGTCAACGTGAAACGTCCGAGCGCGCGCCGCCCTCCGACGACACGCGCTCATCTGTCGCCGCCGCGCGCCGCGCGCCGGCGTCCGCGCGGCTCCTGGGTCACTTGAGCATGATCATCCTGCGCGCGTCCGTCTCCCCACCGACCAACAGTCTCGCGAAGTAGACACCGGAGGCAACGCGGCGCCCTCTCCCGTCGCGGCCTTCCCACACGACGGAGTGGTCACCCGGCTCGAGCTTCCGGTCGACGAGAGTGGCGACCAACCTGCCCGCCGGATCGTACACCTCCAGGAGCGCGCGGGTCGCCGACTCGCCTGCGACGACGAACGACATCGCCGTCGTCGGGTTGAACGGGTTCGGCGCGTTCTGTCTGAGGGTGCTCTTCGTCCCGGCGGCCTGGGCCCCGCCGGCCCTGCCGGCGCGCCTCCCGCTCAACGGCTCGTTCGTGGCCGAGATCGCGTCGACAGGCTCTCCGTCGAGCACGTAGACGACGTGGTACGCGATCGGCGTCGCTTCACGATCGGCCATGTCCGGCGCGACCCGGTCGTACTCGGACCAGTGAGCGTGGGCCGCGGCGATCGTCGCCACCCGGAACGCGGCGGGCAGATTGAGGGAGCACTCGATCGCGCCGGAGCCGGGAGCAGCGACGACCTCCCGCACGAAGCCGAACGCCGGCTCGCGACGACCGGACAGGAACCCGACCGCCTCGAGAGCGCCGTCGTCGCGCCCCAGTCTCACCGCAGCGTCCCACCGGAGCGGCGCGCCGTGACCGAGACCGTCCGGCATCGCCGTCGCTCCGCCCTCGGCGTAATCGAGAAGAACGTAGATGCGCGCCCGTTCATCCTGGAAGATCCCGAGGCCATCACGAAGCGACCACTCCTCCGCCACCCCGATCCGGAGGAGCAACCGGTCGGTGCGCTGGTCGGCGTGCAGGGACCGCAGCGTCCCCGCGCGCGCGTCATCTTCCAGCCCGGCGGCGACCGGTACGTCCGCCTTGCAGCTGACGGGGGCGTAGGTCCCGAGGTCTCCCTCGACCTCGGTCGCAGCCGACAGCTCCACCGACCTCTCGGCCGCCGTTCCCGCGAGCGACGTCGCGAGAAGGACTGCTCCGACGACGAGAGGCGCCGGCACCCGGAGCCCCGCCCTGTGCGTCTGTCCCTGTCTCAGCATGCTCAGCATGTCGGCCTCCCCCATGCCGGTCCGCGCCGGCCTCGAACACGTCGCGTCGGCTCTCATTATAGGACACAGAGGCGTCGATTCGTCAATGATTGTAATTCACCGCAGGAACCGGCCGCCTGAGACCGGCGCCCCGGCGCGCGCCTGAGGATGGCGCGGGAGTGAGAAGGGCACCGCGCTAGCTCTCCAGCTTCCGGAGCCACGCGTCCTTCCAGAAGAAGAAGCAGCACCGATCGCAGTCCTCGCGCCCGTAGATACCCTTCCCCCTGCAGATGACGCCGTCCAGGAGGACGACGTTCTTGACCTTTCGCATACGGTGGTCGTGCTCGTCAAGAATATATCGAACCCTCTTCTGGACGCGGTACGTCTTGCCGCAGTGCGAT
>JALGVN010000063.1 GCA_025774645.1 bacterium | reverse complement strand
CGGATCGACACGTTCTCCTACCTTGGTGACAGTACGTGGTGGTGCGGGACCTACGCCGACTGCTGGGTGCAGCCCCGCGGTTACGGCAACGACTGGATGCAGATCCTCGAGCGCGAGTTCCCGGAGGTCGCGGCGAACACGACCGCCGGCGATCCCCTGACGCTCGACTGGGACCAGCGGTTCGCGATGGAGCACGACTTCGATTACGGGTACGTCGAGGTGTCCGACGACGGCGGCACGAGCTGGACGACGATGCTCCTCGTCAACAACCCTGGGTTCGCGGGCAAGCCCGGGATGTCGCAGGACTGGAACAGCCTCGCACACGGGCACAAGTCGCTCGATCTCTCGACGTACGCGGGTCAGACCATCTCGCTCCGCTTCCGCTTCGAGTCGGACGAGGCTTACTCGTCGCAGGACCAGTACAACAACGGCCCGCCGAGCAACACGTGTCTGGACGGTGCCTGGCAGCTGGACAACATCAGGTGGGCAGGTCCGGGCGGCGACTTCTGGACCGACGACTGCGAGTCGGGCAACATGGGCTGGGTCCACGACGACATCGTGGCGTCCGGCCAGACGGGGATCGTCTACTTCCGCGGGCAGTTCGGGATGGACTTCGTGACGGGACGCGAGTTCACTTGCGAGGACCGTCCCGTCGGAACGTGGATGATGGCGGCGGTCGACCCGTTCACGAGCAAGATGGTCGACAGGCAGTACTCCTGGCTCATGAGCCCGCCGATCGACATCAGCGGCGCGCCGAAGCTCGTGGCGCACTGGGACCAGTGGTGCGACATGCCGGCGACCTCCGATGACGTCTGCAATCTCTCCCTCGCGTCGGACGACATCTATGAGTGCGTGAGCGATCCCGGCGGCTTCGTGGACGAAGAACCCGGCTGGTGGTACGCGGACCCCGCGTGGTACGTGGAGTACGACGACTGGGACGCCTTCGCCGGGAACGACTGGCTCGCCATTCTCTGGCAGCAACGGCACGATCCCCCGGATCCGCCGTCGGGCGGTCAGCACTGGGCGGGTCTCATCCTCAACCTCCAGAAGGTCGGGATCCCCTCGGACGACCCGGGGACGACGTTCCTCCCTGACGACTGGAACTGGTTCAACGACTGGTTCGGCTCCCAGCTGAGCGATGCTCTCCTCGACAGTGCGAAGATCCTCGTCAAGGACGACGACGGGATCCAGACGCTCTTCGTGGTGGCAACGAACGACGGTGGCACCACGTACAACTACTACAACTGCCACCGAGAGGATCCCCAGAGCGACACGTACGTCTGCTCTCCGCCGTATACCGAGATGACACCCGGTTCGGAGATCCGCTTCTACTTCGAGGCGACCGACAACCTCGGCAACGTCGAGGTCCACCCGGAGAACGCGCCGGACGCCTGGTACGAGATGTCGATCCTGCCGCTCGACGCGACCGTCTCGAACCCCGGAATCCTGCTCGTGGACAAGCACGGGAGGCTCACTCCGGGCGAGACGCGGGGAGCGGGAGCGGCCGGCGTGTCCGCCGTCATCCACCCCCTGCCGAGCCTGGCATCCGAGTCGTACTACGCGGAGATGCTCGGGATACTCGGCTACGAGTACGAGGTCTACGATGTCGAGGTTCCATCGGGGAGTACCAACCAGTCGGACGGCCCCGACAGCGCCGGCTACAAGTACTACGACACGCAGATCTGGTTCACGAACGACTTCAACGCGTACACGATCAAGGGCGTGGATCAGTACAACCTGGTGCAGTGGTTGAGCCAGGCCGCGGAGGGGAAGGAGAGGAACCTCCTTCTCACCGGGAACGACATCGGCTTCGAGCTCATCGCTACCGGGACCGAGACGCTCGGGTTCTACAGCACGTGGCTCGCCTCGGACTACCTGGAGAACTCGGTCGGCGCGGTGCTCGTGGACAGCGTCCCGGGGCTCGTGGACAACGCCGGCGGGTTCGCTTTCCTGACGCACGACGATGCTGAGTGCATCGCCCGCGGGGCCTGCCCGAGCCTGAACCACTTCGACGTGCTCGACATCTCGGGCGCTGCGGCCGGCGCCGAGCTTGTCGCCGACTACGTCCGCCAGGACGCGGCGACGAAGCCGGCCGGCGTCGCGTACACGCACCCGACTCTCGGCTACCAGACGGTGAACCTCGGGTTCGGCATGGAGTTCATCATGGACGGCACGTACGACGGAGGGTCGTCCAACTACACGGCCGAGGGCTACTACCAGACCGGCGTCCACGACCGTGTCGACCTCATGCAGAACATCATGACCTACTTCGCGAAGACCCCGACCGGCGACGGAACGGGGGTCATCAACGGCGGCCTGAGGAACGCGCTCTCACCGGCGTACCCGAACCCGTTCAACCCGGTGACCAAGATCGCGTACAGCGTCAAGGAAGCCGGCCCCGTTGAGATCCGCGTATACAGCGCGGCGGGGAAGCTGGTCCGGACCCTCCTCATCGCGGAGCTCGAGGCGGGCGACTCGGGCGTCGTCGCGTGGGACGGCGCGGACGACGCGGGAGAGAGGTGCGCGAGCGGCGTCTACTTCTATCGGATCGAGGCGTCGGGGTTCAGCGCCTCCGGGAAGATGGTCATGCTGAAGTAGAACGCACGCCCGAGCGCGCGTCACCGCGCGACGACATGGGATGCACGGACGGAGAGGGGACGGCGAAGCGCCGTCCCCTCTCTCCATATCATGGAGAGACGCACCGCGGACGAAGGCCCGAACGCCCTCCACCCTGATTGCGTTCAAACCCCGAGCGCACAGCCGGTGTCCTACATTGCGGGAGCGCGCTTCGCGTTCGGGGTGCGTTCGCTTCTTGAGCGCGGTATCGCGACACAGGTGCTACCGATGAGCACCCTGCGGTGAAGATGAGCGGATCACACAGTTCGTGGAAAGGGAGGTGACGGAGAGCATGCACAGCAAGCCTCTCGTCATATTGGCGGTCATCGCCATACTGGCGGTCACAGCGGCCGGGGCAGTGGGGAAGGGAACTGAGGACACCGAGTTCAGAACCCAATGGGGCGCGGAGCCGACGACGTACTCGAACGGCGCGCTCAGGGGTGCGAGGCTGGAGACGCTCTGGATCTTCGACGCGACCTTCGAGGACGAATCCGGCGACAACGCAGGCTGGCAGGTGTTCGACAACAGCGGAACGGCAGGCGTGGCAAACTACTGGCACCACGACACGATCCGGATCAACGGCTTCACGCATCTCGGAGACAGCACGTGGTGGTGCGGAACGTCCGACGCCTGCTGGAGGCAGCCCCGAGGCTACGGCAACGACTGGATACAGATACTGGAGCGGAGCTTCCCGGAGATCGAGGCGAACACGAACGTCGGCGACGCGCTGACCCTCGACTTCGACCAGCGGTTCGCGCTCGAGAACGACTACGACTACGGTTACGTCGACATCTCGGACGACGGCGGGAGCACGTGGACGACGCTCTACACCGCCAACAACCCGGGGTTCGCGGGGAAACCGGGCGAGTCGCAGGACTGGGACAGCCCTGCGCACGGCCACGTCTCGCTCGACCTCACGAGCCACGCCGGGCAGACTCTCGACCTGAGGTTCAGGGTCGAGACGGACGGCGCCTATTCGGCCGAGGACGAGCTCAACAACCCGCCGAACGACTCCGTCAAGGACGGCGCGTGGCAGCTCGACAACATCACGTGGGCCGGCCCGGGAGGCGACTTCTGGCTCGACGACGCGGAGTCCGGCGACCTCGGCTGGGAGAACCCCGATCAGCCGGCAGCGGGCCAGATCGGAGTGACGTGGTGGCGCGGGAGGTTCGGGCTCGACTTCGTGACGGGCCGCGACTTCACCTGCGAGCAGCGCGCGGTCGGGAGCTGGATGTATGCGCCGGTCGATCCGTTCACGAGCACGATGGTCGACAACGAGTGGACGTGGCTGATGAGTCCGCCGATCGACGTGAGCGGAGCGCCGAAGCTCGTCGGGCGCTGGGACTTCTGGGTCGACGCCCCGCCGAGCACGGGCGACCTCTTCAACCTCTACCTGTCCTCGGACGACGTCGCCGAGTGCGTTCAGAGTCCCGGTAGCTTCATCGACGAGGACCCGGGCTGGTGGTACGTAGAGCCGCCCGGATGGTACGACGTCGACGACGACTGGGACGCCTTCGCGGGGAACAACTATATGGCGATCCTGTGGGCGGTCCGGAGCGACACGAGCGACGCCTCCGGAGCGCACTGGGGAGGCATGTTCCTCAACCGTCAGATGCTCGGCATCCCCTCGGGCGACGCCGGGACCGCGTGGACGCACCACCAGTGGCTCGACTTCAACGACTGGTTCCAGGACGACCTCGACGAGGCGATGCTCGACTCGGCCTCCATCTCGATCCGCGACGACGACGGCATCGACGCCGTCAGCCTGATCGCGTCGAGAGACGACGGGGCGACCTGGGGCACCTACGCGTGCAGCAGGCAGAACCCGAACGATCCCGAGAACTACTGGTGGATCGCGCCTCCGCCGGCGGGCGAGATGATGCCCGGGAGCATCATCAAGTACTACTTCGAGGCGATCGACGGAGTGGGCAACGTCGCCACCGATCCGTCCGACGCGCCCGACAGGCTCTACGAGATGTCGATCCTGCCGATCGAGGCCACGGTATCGAACCCCGGCATCCTCCTCGTCGACAAGGTCGGCTACAGAACCGTCGGCGCGAACCGCAGCTACGACTGGCGCGTCGACGACTACTACGAGCACGCGCTCGAGATCCTGGGCTACGAGTACGAAAAGTACGACGTGGAGGTCCCGTCGGGCAGCAGGCTCTCCGACGGTCCGGACACGACGGGCATGAAGTACTACGACACCCAGATCTGGTTCTCGTGGTATCTCGCGCAGTACACGATGAACCCCCGCGACCAGAGGAACCTCATCGAGTGGCTGAACCAGTCGGCCGGCGGCAAGGAGAGGAACCTCATGATCACGGGCAACAGCATCGGCTTCGAACTGATGGAAGTCGGTCGGGAGACGCTCGGGTTCTACTCGACGTGGCTGGCGTCCGATTACCTGGCCAACTCGGTCGGCGCCGTGATGGTCGACAGCGTCCCGGGCGTCGAGGACTACGCCGGCGACTTCGCCTTCATGACGCACGACGACCAGGAGGCAATCGTCAGGGGCGCGTGCCCGCTCCTCCACAACTTCGACGTCGTGGGACTCTCGTCCGGCATGCCGGGGAACGAGATCGTCGCCGACTACATCAAGATGGACTCCTCGCGGCGTAACGCCGGTGTCGCCTACACGCACCCGACGATGGGATACCAGACCGTCAACCTCGGGTTCGCGATGGAGCAGATCATGGACGGCACGTACGACGGCGGGTCGGCCAACTACACGCCCGAGGGCTACTATCACGACGGGCTCGAGGACCGCGTCGATCTCCTGGCGAACATCCTGACCTATTTCGCCAAGACCCCGACGGCCGACGGCACCGGGATCGTCGACGGCGGGTACCGGAACGCGCTCTCCCAGGCGTACCCGAACCCGTTCAACCCGGTGACGAAGATCTCCTACAGCATCAGGGAGACCGGTCCAGTTGCCATCCGCGTCTTCAACGCTTCCGGGAGACAGGTGCGCACGCTCCTCGAGAACGAGCTCGAGGGCGGCGCGTCGGGCTTCGTCGTCTGGGACGGAAAGGACAACGCGGGGAAGAGATGTGCGAGCGGCGTCTACTTCTACCGGATCGAGGCGCCCGGGTTCGCGGCCTCGAGGAAGATGGTGATGCTGAAGTAGCGGCCGCGCAACACAGGACAGCTCAGCGCGGGACCGCACGTCGCGGGGCCGCGCGAGGAAGAACGCAAGGAGGGACGGGGAGCCTGCGAGGGCTCCCCGCTCTCTCTGTCGGCGAGGAGCCCCGCGTCTTTCGGAGATGCGCGGGGACCCGGGACGGTGTAGACTCGCGGGGGCACGGTTCCAGACCACGCAGCCACAGGGAGACGAGCGATGAAACACGTGAAGAAGGGCGAGCGAGCGCCGAGGCCGATCTCGGTCGAGGGCGCCACGGGCGTGAGCAAGGCCGGCCTCATCGCCGAGGCCGACGGGGCGCCTGGCGCCGCGATGCGTCTCTTCGAGATCGCGGCCGGCGGGAACACGCCATTCCACGCGCACGACTGGGAGCACGTCGTCTACGTCCTCGACGGGCAGGGGACGCTCGAGACCCAGGGGAAGAGCACGGAATTCGGGGCGGGCGACACCATTCTGGTCGAGCCCGACGAGGAGCACAACTTCGTGAACCGCGGGGAGGGGGCTCTCAGGTTCCTCTGCGTGGTGCCCCTCCGGGGGGACTCCTAGGCCGGGGAGGACACCGGCTCCGGGAGCCCGCGGACGGGGTGCAGAAAGTGCTTGCACCCGGACCGGCCTTTGCATATACTATCCATCGGAGACATGGAATCGCCTTTTAATCTAGCACTGCGAGGCTAGGAAGGGTGCGCAAGAACGAGCGCAGAAGGACGGGCGGTCGCGAGCGGTAGCTCGCGCGGCCCGTTTTTGCGTTTGGCACCTGGCCTCGGGGAGGAGAGAGTGGGCTGGACCCGGAAGCACCTCCTTGGCCTCGAGGGAGTCGGGCGCGACGAGATCGTCGCGATTCTGGACGCAGCCGCGAAGTTCCGCGAGATCCTCGACCGGCCCGTCAAGAAGGTCCCGACCCTCAGAGGGATCACGATCGTCAACCTCTTCTTCGAACCGAGCACTCGAACGCGCATGTCGTTCGAGCTCGCCGAGAAGAGGCTCTCGGCGGACACCCTCAACTTCTCGGCGTCGACCTCCAGCGTGAAGAAGGGCGAGACGCTTCGCGACACGGCGAGGAACATCGAGGCGATGATGGTCGAGATGGTCGTCATGCGCCACCCGTCGCCGGGCGCGCCGCATTTCCTGACCCACCATCTCGACGCGTCGATCATCAACGCCGGTGACGGCCCCCACGAGCACCCAACGCAGGCGCTCCTCGACCTCTTCACGATGCGCGAACGCATCGGCGACCTCGAAGGGAAGAGGGTCACGATCGTCGGCGACATCCTGCACTCGCGCGTCGCCCGCTCGAACATCTGGGGACTCACCGCCCTCGGAGCCGAGGTCACGCTCTGCGGGCCGACGACCTTCATGCCTGTCGAGATCGAGAAGATGGGGGCGAGGGTGTCGACCGACATCCACGAGGCGACCGCGGACGCGGACGTCGTCAACGTCCTCCGCATCCAGCGGGAGCGCCAGGAGGGCGGATTCCTCCCGAGCCTCCGCGAGTACACGGACCTGTTCGGCATCACGGCGGAGCGCGTCGCCGACATGAGACCCGACGTCGTCATCATGCATCCCGGACCGATCAACAGGGGCGTCGAGCTCGCGCCCGACGTCGCCGACGGCGACCACTCGGTCATCCTCGACCAGGTCACGAACGGCGTGGCCGTGAGGATGGCGGTCATCTACCTTCTCTCCATGGTTCGCGCGGTGGAGAGAGTCGAGGAGTCCGAGATCCTGGCGGAGGTGGGACTATGAGGAAGATACTCATCACGGGCGGCCGGGTGATCGATCCCGCCACACGCACCGACG
This sequence comes from bacterium, assembly GCA_025774645.1. Lineage (GTDB taxonomy): Bacteria > Joyebacterota > Joyebacteria > Joyebacterales > Joyebacteraceae > JALGVN01. Next base: position 3,054 of record JALGVN010000063.1, on the reverse strand, counting down.
AGCACATCGACGTCCTCCTCGCGGACGGCCGCGTGGCGGAGTGGGGGACCGGGATCGAGATCGGCGACGAGGCGATCACGCTCGACGTCGACGGCGCGGTCGTCGCGCCGGGGCTGGTCGACATGCACGTGCACCTGAGGGACCCGGGACGGGAGGACGAGGAGACGATCGAGAGCGGAACGGCCGCGGCCGCCCACGGCGGCGTCACGGCCGTGGCGGCGATGCCGAACACCGAGCCCGCGATCGACACGCCCTCGTGGGTGGAGTACGTCCGCTCGAAGGAAACGCCGGTCGCGGTCTACCCGATCGCGGCAATCACAGTGGGTCGAGAGGGGAAGAACCTCTCCGGAATGGCCGAGCTCGCGAGAGCGGGAGCCGTCGCCTTCTCCGACGACGGGAGCCCCGTCGCCGGCCCCACGGTCATGCGGCGCGCCCTCGAGTACGCCTCGATGGTCGGACTCCCGATCATCTCGCACTGCGAGAACCTCGACCTGACCGGGGCGGGCGTCATGAACGAGGGACTCGCCTCGACGCTCTCGGGCCTCCGGGGCATCCCGGCGGCCGCCGAAGAGGTCGCGGTCGCCCGCGACATCATCCTGGCGAGGACGACGGGCGCGAAGCTGCACATCGCACACGTCTCGACGGCGGGCTCGGTCGAGCTCGTGAGGAGGGCGAAGGAGGACGGGATCGCGGTCACCTGCGAAACCTGCCCCCACTACTTCAGCCTGACCGACGACGACGTCAGGAGCTACGACACGAACCTGCGGGTCAGCCCGCCAATCCGGAGCGCCGCCGATCTCGCGGCGATCAAGGTGGGGCTCGCCGACGGCACGATCGACGCCATCGCGAGCGACCACGCGCCGCACTCGATCGAGGAGAAGCAGGTCGAGTTCGACGCCGCGCCCCCGGGCATGATCGGCGTCGAGACGCTCCTGCCGATCACACTCACGAACCTCGTCCAGTCCGGGACCGTCACGCTCGAACGGGCCATCGAGCTCCTGAGCACCGACCCGGCGAGCATCCTCGACATCCCGCACGGCACGCTGGAGACGGGATCGAGGGCCGACGTCACGGTGTTCGACCCCGACTGGGCGTGGGAGGTGACGGCGGACTGGTTCCGATCGAAATCGAAGAACTCGCCCTTCATCGGGCGCACACTCCAGGGCAGGGTGATCCTGACCATCTCCGAGGGGAAGATCGTCTTTGAAGAGAACAGCACTGCCGGAAACGACAGCGGCGAAGCTCAAGCGGAAGGTGAGCATCGACCCGAAGAACTGCCTGTTCACGCTTGAGGTCGACCGGCGATTCCCGAAGCCTCTGCCCGGGCAGTTCGTGCAGGTGGCGTCCTCGACCGAGCTCACGCTGAGGCGGCCCTTCTCGGTGGCGGGCGCGTCGCGGCCCGGCGAGATCGAGCTCCTGGTCGAGCTCAGAGGGAAGGGGACGCGGAGCTTCGCCGAGACGCACGAAGGTGCGACCGTGTCGATCCTGGGGCCCATGGGGAACACGTTCAGCGAACCGTCGACCGGTGAGATCGCCGTCCTGGTCGCGGGAGGGATCGGCGTCGCGGGACTCAGGTACCTCGCACAGGAACTGTCCGAGGAAGGCCGGCGGCTGATCATCCTCGTCGGAGCACGGACGCGCGAGGCGCTCCTCCTGGGCAACCTCCTTCCGTCGGCGACCGAGGACGGGAGGATCCGGCTCGAGTTCTCGACCGACGACGGAAGCGCGGGCCACTGGGGTACGGTCTGCGAGCTCCTCGACAGCGAGCTCGAGGCGCTCGAGGCCGACCGCATCGCGAGCCCGAGACTCTACTGCTGCGGGCCCCCGGCGATGATCCGGGAGGCCGCCGCGATCGCGTCCGCGAGGGAGATCCCCTGCGAGGTGCTCCTCGAGGAGATCATGGCGTGCGGGACCGGCGCCTGCAGGGGATGCGTCGTCATGACGAAACACGGGTACCGCACGGTCTGCTCGGACGGTCCCGTCTTCGACGCCGCGGAACTCGTGTTCGAGGAGGCGCCGAATGCCTGATCTCACCACGACACTCGGCAGGCTGAGGCTCGCCAACCCGATCATCCTCGCTTCGGGGACGGTCGGCTACGGACGCGAATACGCGTCCCTCATAGACTACAGCACGGTCGGCGCCATCGTGACAAAGACGATCACACGGGAGGCGCGCGCCGGCAACGCGCCGCCCCGTCTCAAGGAGACACCCGGCGGACTCCTGAACGCCATCGGCCTCGAGAACGTGGGAGTCGACCGGTTCCTGTCCGAGAAGCTGCGGGAGGCCGCGACCGTTCCCTCCGCGCTCATCGCGAGCGTCGCGGGCGGCTCGGTCGACGAGTACGCCGAGCTGACCCGCGCCGTGGCGTCCAGGGAAGAGATCGACGCCATCGAGCTCAACATCTCCTGCCCGAACGTCGAGCGCGCCAGGCGTCCGGTGTGGGACGACCCCGAGGCGGTCGGAACGATAGTGCGGGCGGCGCGGAACGCCACGGAGAAGACGCTCCTCCTCAAGCTCTCGCCGAACACGGCCGACATCGTGAGCGTCGCGGAGGCGGGGGAGGAGGCGGGCGCCGACGCGCTCGTCGTCGCCAACACGCTCACGGGCATGAGGATCGACGTCGAGGCCCGGAAGCCGTCGCTCGGGAACGCGACCGGCGGGCTCTCGGGGCGCGCGCTCCTTCCGGTCAACCTCGCGAACGTCTGGAAGATCACGGGAGCCGTGTCGATTCCTATCGTCGGCTCCGGAGGGATCGCGGACCCCGACGACGCGCTCGAGTACATCCTGGCGGGTGCCGCTGCGGTCCAGGTGGGAACCGCACTCTTCGCGGACCCCGGAGCGCCCGGACGGATCGCGGCGGGCCTCGCGGATTACATGCAGAGACACGACATCGAATCGATAGAAGAGTGCACAGGACTGGCAAGGAAGGAGAAGGAGCGAGAATGGCAACGAACCACAGCAGGCTGATCCTCGCCCTCGACGTCCCGACCCGCGCGCGCGCGATCGAGCTCGCGGGCCAGACGGGGGAGTACGTCTCCCACTTCAAGATCGGG
>JALGVN010000289.1 GCA_025774645.1 bacterium | reverse complement strand
CTCTCCGCGGACGACCGAGGTGTCGAGGCCCAGTTCCTCCTGCTCGACTATGTTCGAGATGAGCGCGCTGAGGTAATCGAGGGCATCCTGTCTTGCGCGGTTCGCCTGTCGCCCCATGACTATCCGCTCCTCCCCCTCCACCTCCTCGAGCCTCCCCATCAGGTTTGTGATCTCGGCAGTCGACTTCTCGATTCCCGCGGCGAACGAGTCGGCCTCCGCGGCGAGCTCTGCAGCCCTCGCCTCCGTTGCCTGGGTCTCCTGTCCCTCGGCCGTCGCCACGAGACCCAGCGCCATCGCCGTCACAAGGATGGCCAGTGGCAGCCACTTCCAGCTCTGTGTCACTGTCTGCCTCCTGAACTGCTCATATGAGGTAGCCGGTGGGCATCACCAGGGTCCGGATCAGGGGGTAGGCTCGTCGTCCGCGCCACCGCTCGAGGCAGCCTCACCCGAGGCGGAGTCAATCGGGACCTGCGCGGGCTTCGGGGTCTCTCCGGTCAGCTTCTCCCAGCCACCCTGGATGACCCTGTAGAGGACGGGCATCGTGAAGACACCGATCACGGTCGCGGCGAGCATGCCGCCGAAAACAGCGGTGCCGAGCACGCGTCGGCTGTTCGCGCCCGCCCCGCTCGCGATCACGAGCGGGAAGACGCCCAGGATGAACGAGACCGCCGTCATGAGGATCGCCCGGAATCTGAGATCGGCGGCCTCGACCGCCGCATCGATGACAGACAGCCCTTCCTCATGGCGCTGCTTCGCGAACTCGGCAATGAGGATCGCGGTCTTCGCCGAGAGGCCTATCAGTAGCACGATCCCGATCTGGGCGTAGACGTCGTTCACGAACCCGCGCATCCCGATCGCGAGCATGGCGCCGAAAATCGCCACGGGGATGCCGATGATGATCGCCATCGGCACCGCCCAGCTCTCGTACTGCGCCGCGAGGAAGAGGTACGCGAAGACGAAGGCGAGGACGAAGATGAACGCGACCTGAGCGCCCGCCTCGATCTCCTGGTAGGTCATGCCCGTCCACTCGTAACTCATCGACTGCGGAAGCGTCCGGTCGGAGATGGCCTCCATTGCCGCGATCGACTGCCCGCTCGAATACCCGGGCGCGGGGTTCCCGATGATCTTCGCCGTCGGATAGAGGTTGTAGCGGAAGACGGTCTGCGGACCGGCGACCTCCTCGACCGCGAGAAGCGTACCGAGCGGGACCATGTTCCCCTGGGCGTCCCTCACCTGGAGGCGGCCGATGTCCTCGACCGTGTTCCTGAAGCTCTGGTCGGCCTGCGTGACCACGCGGTAGATCCGCCCGAACGCCGTGAAGTCGTTTACGTACATCGAGCCCAGATACGCCTGAAGCGTGTTGAAGATCGTCTGGAGAGAGACCCCGAGCTTCTTCGCCTTCACACGGTCGATGTCGAGGTAGAGCTGCGGCACCGTCGCGCTGAAACTCGAGTTCACACGTGTCAGGACGAGATCGGCGTTCCCCCGCTGGGCGAGGTCGTCCGCCGTCTGTTGAAGCGCGACCAGACCGACACCCCCCACGTCCTGTAGCTGATAGGTGAACCCGCCGGTCATTCCCAGTCCCGTGATCGCGGGCGGGATGAACGCGAAACAGACGCCCTCCTGGATCTGCGCGAGCTGCCCGTTGGCGTGCCCGAGTATCGCGGCGAGCTGCGTCGACTTGTCTCCCCGCTCACCCCACGGTTCCAGGGAGACGAACACTGCGCCCATGTTCGACGCCACGATTCCGTCGATCATGGAGTAGCCGCCGATCGTCACGTAGTCGGCGACGCCGGGCGTGCCCGCGAGGATCTCGCCGATCCGGTCCATTACCTCGGTCGTTCGCTCGAGCGTCGCGCCGTCCGGAAGCTGTGCATTCACGAGGAAGATACCCTGGTCCTCATCGGGAATGAACCCCGAGGGAATGCGGCCGAAGAGGACCACGAGGAGCACGACCAGTGCACCGAAGAGCGCCATGGGAAGGCCGAAGCGTGTGACCGACCTCCGGACCGTCCCGGTGTAGCGCGCCCTCACCTTCTCGAATCCCGCGTTGAACTTCGCGAAGAACCCCGTCTGGACGGGAGTCGGGCGGAGCAGAATGCCGGCGAGGGCCGGCGCGAGGCTCAGTGCGCACACGGAGGAGAGCACGGTCGCGCCCGAGATCGTGAGCGCGAACTGGCTGTAGAGCCGACCGGTGATCCCGCCCATCATCGCCGTCGGAACGAAGACCGCGAGGAGCACCGCCGTTGTCGCGATGACGGGACCGGTGACCTCCGCCATCGTCTTCGCGGCCGCCTCCTTCGCCGACATGCCCTTGTTGTCGTCGAGGAGGCGGACGGTATTCTCGACGACGACGATCGAGTCGTCGACCACGATCCCGATCGCGAGCACGAGCCCGAAGAGCGAGAGCGTGTTGATCGAGACACCGAGGACGCCCATGATCGCGAACGTCCCGGTGAGCGACACGAGGATCGCGGCCGACGGGATGATGGTCGCCCGGAAGTCCTGGAGGAAAATGTAGACCGAGAGGATCACGAGGATCATCGCGATCAGGAGGGTCGTCAGGACCTCCTTGATCGAGGACGAAATGAAGAGCGTCGTGTCGTATGGGATCGAGTACTCGAGACCCTCGGGGAAGTCCCTGGCGAGGCGGTCCATCTCGGCCGTGACCCCGCTCGCGACGTCGAGAGCGTTCGCCCCGGGGAGCTGGTAGATGGCCATCGCGATCGACGGCGCGCCGTTCAGCTCGACGTACCAGTCGTACGTCTCCGCCCCGAGCTCGACCCGGGCGACGTCCTTCACTCTGAGCGCGCGGCCCTCCTCGTCGGTCTTGATGACGATGTCGCCAAACTCTTCCGGAGTCGAGAGCCTTCCCAGCGTCCGGACGACGTACTGGAACTCCTGCCCCGGCGGACTCGGAGGAGCCCCGATCTGGCCCGCGGCGACCTGGACGTTCTGCTCGCGGATGGCGCTCGCGACGTCGTCCGTGGTGAGTCCCCGTATTCTGAGGAGCTCGGGGTCGAGCCAG
>JALGVN010000288.1 GCA_025774645.1 bacterium | reverse complement strand
TGAGGTTCACCCCCGATCGGTTGGATGTCACAGATGACACTTCCACCCGCCTACATATGCATAGCTTGTGCCGTATAGATGTGTATTTCGTATGTAACGGATGACATCGGGGCAAGGGCCCTACGGGAGGGCTAGGTCGTGAACACGAGGCTCATGCAGGTCACGCCGGCCTCGGCCTTCGCCAGTTCGGAGACGTCGACGGTGGTGACGCGGATGCGGCGCTCGAGCAGCTTCTCGAGCGTTCGGGGATGGTGAGCGGGGAAGATGATGTCGCCGCCGATCCTGAGGGCGTTCGCGGCGTCGGGCTCCGCCGGATCGACGTGAACGAAACTCAAGCCCTCGAACACGCCGGGATCCACGCGCTCAGGGTTCACGAGGAGCACGCACACCGTGACGAGGGCGGCGGCCGACTTGAGGTGCAGGCATCCTTCCATCGGGACGGAGGTGACCGAGTATCCCCGGGGCATGAGGAGCCTCCGAAGCTGCTCGGCTCCGGCTTCGTTGGTCCTGCCGCTCAGCCCCACGTAGACCCTCGCGCCGACGTGCAGGACGTCGCCTCCGTCCAGGGTACCCGGCTCTTCGATGAACGCCAGCTCCCGGTAGCCTCGCAGCGCCTCCGCGACTGAGGCCGTCTCCGGTCTTCGCGACTCGGCGCCCGGGCGGGTGATGACCGCGAGGTTACCGAGGACGACGGCGGTGTCCTCGACGAACACGGAGTCGGGGAGATCCGGCTCGAGGGGGACCCGCACGATCCTGCATCCCAGTCCGGCCAGGGCGTCCTCGTACTCGCGGTGTTGGCTCCGGGCCAGGTTGAGGTCGATCGGGACCCGCTGCCGGTGCGTGAGCTCGCAACGGTCGATCGAGGGACTGACTTCTCTTGTGATCGCGGTGAGCATGTGACCGGACCTTATGACTCTTCGCGGAGCCCGTCAAGCTCCGGCAAGTGAGTGGAGTGTCAGGAGAGCAAGAGGACCGGGGAAGGCGCCCCCCGGCCCCACACATGTTTGATGCGGTCTCCGGCCCGCCGACTCCGCCGGCGGAGCGGCTCAGCGCAACCTGACGAGCTTCCCGCCGAGGCTGCGGCCGCCCGCGTCAAGTCTGTAGAGGTAGACGCCGGAAGGAAGGGACCGGCCGGCGTCGTCCCGCCCGTCCCACGTGAGAGCGTGTTCGCCGAGCGGCAGGTGATCGTCGGCGAGCGTCGCGACCCTGCGTCCCGCGACGTCGTAGACCGCGAACCTCGCACGCCCGGGGTGGGCGAGGCTGAACCTGAACGTCGTCTCGTCGACGAACGGGTTCGAGGTCGGGCGGCCGAGCGCGACCATTGCGCCTCCGCTCGGGATCCCGGACGGTTCTCCGACCTGGATGGTGATCGCCACCTCGTCGTTGGCGGCCTCCTCGTCATCCGGGAGTTCCGTTCGGGCGGTGAACGAATAGAACCCCTCCGCAGGCGGGATCCAGGTTGCGCGGTAGGTCAGCGTGTCGAGCGTTGCGAACGGCATGTCGATCGTCCAGACGGTATCGCCGGCGTCGCTCGAGAGGAGAACCTCGACGGCCGTCTCGTCGGAGAGACCGAAGTTCGTCGCGAGGACTCTGATCGGGACGGGCTCGCCGGGATCGAACGTCTGCCCGTCTTCGAGTCCCGCGAACCTGAGCACCCCGGCGTCGTGGTCGGGGGGGTCTCCCATGAGCCGGTCGACCCCGAACTTGACCAGGTAGCACGACACCCAGCTCATGTCCTCCGTGACCGGATCGGTCGAGTCGGCGACGATCCCTCCGTCGTCGTCGGTGTCGAGCGACAGAAGATTGTCCGTGACGTATTTCCCGTTCTGCCAGTAGGCGGCATCGCCCGTCGCGTCCCATACGGCGAAGTGCGCGTTCAAATAGGCGACGTTCCACGCGCTGTCCCAGTCGTAGCCCGGAGCGTCGAACCAGTCCTGCCAGACGTCCATGTACCCGGCGTTCGTCGCGAGCCACGCCAGCCCGGCAGCGGGATCGGCGAGGAAGGACGAGTTGCACACGCCCCAGAGCGCCGTGCCGCTGCTCATCGCCCAGTACTCGTACGTCAGGTAGATGATGGGGTAGGTGTTGAGCCACGCAAGGACGTCGTCGCCCTGTCGGTCGGCCGCGGTGAGGAGGGTGGGGTCGCTTCGCGCCAGGCCGTAGAGGTAGAGGTTCCCGGCCGCCCAGCCCTTACAGAACGCGTTCAGCCTCTTCTGGTACGACGTTCCCACTGTGAGGTTGAGCGAGTGTGTAGATATGTACGCCGCGCACTGGTCGGCGTACCAGGCGAACGACGAGTCGCCCGTCGCCGCCTCATACTGGAGGACGGCGGTGAGGCCCCACGCGCTGTTGTGGACCCGGTAGTAGTCGTCGCCGGGCGCGCCCTCCTCTTCCCAGGCGGGGTAGTTCAGGCAGTAGACCCACGCGGCGGCGACGTTGGCGTCGTACGTGTCGCGCCCGGAGAACTCGCGGTACCGCGACCAGCACCAGATCGCCTCGAGCGTGTTGTCGGTCTGGATGACGCCGCCGAGAGGGCCGTCCTCGGCCTCGATCATCCCGCCATAGTTGGCGCCGGGCTCGGTGACCTGCCACTCGGCGAAGAAGCCGACCATCTGGTCGAACTCGCGAACGTAGTTGAAGGGACCCAGAGGGTCGGGGACGACGCGGGAGCCTCTGGAGCCTCCCTCGAACCAGACGTCGTACGCGCCCGAGGCGAGCTCGTCCGGGGAGGGCACAGGCGCAGGGGCCGTGGCTCCGGCAGGAACCGCCGCGACGAGAAGGAACAGGCACGCGAGGCCCGCTGCTAGGCCGCGCCGGAGGGACAGTGTCTGGAGCATCGTCCGTACCTCGTGTCGGTGGGGATTCAGATTCGCTTGCCTGCCATCATATCATGCGTAGGCCCGGTAGAGAAGCACGGGTCGGGAGCGGACGTGAAAGACCCGGCCGCGAGGGCCGGGTCTTTGCACACTGTGTTGCGGGATCTGCCACCTCACGCAGGCGCGCGTCGGTGCCGTCTCGGCTACCGGTACAGG
>JALGVN010000062.1 GCA_025774645.1 bacterium | reverse complement strand
GAGGAGACCATGGAGTTCCTCGGGTTTCTCTTCGGGATAGTCTTCCTGGTCATTATCGTCATCCCGTTCTGGAAGATCTTCCAGAAGGCGGGCTTCGCTCCGGCACTGAGCCTCGTGATGTTCGTGCCCGTCGCAAACCTCGTCGCGCTCTACATGCTCGCGTTCTCGGAGTGGCGGGGTCCGTACGGAGGAGGAGGCCGCGCAGCGTGATCGCGCGGCGTAACTGCGCGTCGTAGCCGCGGACTGAGGTCACATCCATGTGGGAACAGATCACAGCGAACCAGGTGAAGTCCGGCTTCCTCGTCGGCTTCTTCGTCCTGTTCGTGATCTTCCTCGGCTGGGTCTTCGGGCAGTACACGGGCTGGGGCTGGGGCGGCGCGGTCGTCGCCGGCGTCATCGCGGGGATCGGCGCACTCACGAGCTGGTACAACAGCGACAAGATGGTGCTCGCCATCAGCCGCGCGCGTCCCGTCGAGCACGAGGAGTTCCCCCACCTTCACAACACCGTCCAGGGCCTCGCGATCGCCGCGGGCATCCCTGAGCCCAAGCTCTACGTCATCGACGACACGGCGCCGAACGCGTTCGCGACCGGCAGGAACCCCGAGCACTCGGCGATCGCCGTCACGACCGGCCTCCTCCAGAAACTCAACCGCGTCGAAGTCGAGGGCGTCATCGGCCACGAGATGTCGCACATCGCCGACCGCGACACGCTCCTGATGACCATCACGGTCATCCTCGTCGGGACGGTCGCGCTCGTGAGCGACTGGATGTTCCGGAGCTTCTTCTGGGGACGGAGGTCCAGGAGCCGCGAAGGCGGACAGGCGGGAGCGATCCTCCTCGTCGTCGCGCTCGTGCTCGCGATCCTCTCCCCCATCATCGCGCAGGTGATCAAGCTCGCAATCTCGCGGCGGCGCGAGTTCCTGGCCGACGCCAACGGCGCGCGGCTCACCCGGTACCCCGAAGGACTCGCGAGCGCGCTCGAGAAGATCTCCGCCGATCCTGAACCGCTCGAGGTCGCCAACAAGGCCACGGCGCACCTCTACATAGAGAACCCGCTCAAGGACGAGAAGCGCGCTATGAACCGCCTGTTCTCCACGCACCCGCCAGTCGAGGAGCGGATCGCGATCCTGAGAACGATGTAGGCCGCGCGCGGGAGTGCCGGGCTGGCGACGCGCACGGACATGAAAACGGGGACGCCGGCAGGCGTCCCCTCTCTCTTGCCTCAGAGCGACGCGCGTGCGCGCTAGTTCGGTCCGAGCCTCTTCCTGAGCGCCGCGAGCGTGAGGCAGTTCAAGACGTTCTTCTTCGTGAGCCACCCGCGACGCGCCGTCCGGACCCCGAGCTCCATCATCCAGAGCTGGTCGATGTGGTGGGAGTCGGTTCCGATCGACATCGCGACCCCCATCTCCGCCGCGCGCCGGCAGTTCACGTCGTTGATGTCGAGCCGCTCGTGGTAGGCGTTGATCTCGAGTGCGGTCCCTGTCTCGGCGGCGACCTCCATCACGCGCTCGAGGTCGACGTCGTACGCGGGCCTCGTCCCAAGGAGACGGCCGGTCGGGTGACCGATGATGTCGACGTGCGGGTTCTCCATCGCGGAGACGATACGCCCGGTGATCTTGTCGCGCGCCTGCGTGAACCCGCTGTGCACCGACGCCACGACGACGTCGAGCTTCTCCAGAACGTCGTCGGGGAAGTCGAGCGTTCCGTCCGACAGGATGTCGACCTCGGTCCCCGAGAGCACCGTGATGCCGTCGACCTTCCTGTTGACCGCGTCGATCTCCTTCACTTGCTTCTGAATGCGCTCGATCGACAGGCCGTGCGCGATGCCGAGCGAACGCGTGTGGTCGTTGATCGAGACGTACTTGTAGCCCTCCGCCTTCGCTGCGCGCGCGACCTCCTCGATCGTCGAGTAGCCGTCGCTCCAGTTCGAGTGGGCGTGGAGGTCGCCTTTGATGTGTTTCGTCTCAACGAGGTCCGGGAGGCTCTTCTCGAGCGCGGCCTCCACCTCTCCCCTGTCCTCGCGGAGCTCGGGCGGGATGAACTGGAGCCCGAGCCTCTTCATGACCGTCTCCTCCGAGCTCCCCGCCACGCGGCGGTCACCCTTGAAGAGACCGTACTCGTTGAGTTTGAGGCCCTTGTCCTGCGCGAGCCCGCGGAGCCGGACGTTGTGCGCCTTCGAACCCGTGAAGTACATGAGCGCGGCGCCGGCGGAGTCGGGCGGCACGACCCGCAGGTCGACCTGCATGGCACCTGCCACCCTGACGCTCGCCTTCGTCGTGCCAGAGGCGAGCACCTCCTCCACACCCGGCAGCCCGGTGAACGCCTCGATGACGGCCTTCGGCTTCTTGCTGAACGCGAGGACGTCGATGTCGCCGATCGTCTCGCGGTAGCGCCGGACCGATCCCGCGAGACTCACGTCCTCGAGTCCGGTCGCCTTCTTGAGACTCGCGACGATCTCCTCCGCGGTCGGGAGGATCGCTCCGAGCGTGAGGCGCCCGGAGCGCGACTCGTACGCGCGCACCCCCGCCTCGATCTTCTCGACCTTCTTCGCTCCCATGCCCGGGAGGTCGAGGATCTTCCTGCCGCGGAGCGTGCGCTTGAGGCCGTTCATCGACTTGACCTTGAGCTCCTTCCAGAGGAGCCCGATCGTCTTGGGGCCGAGGCCCGGGACCTGGAGGAGCTCGATCAGCCCCTTCGGGACGCTCTTCTTCTCCTCCTCGTAGCGCGTGATCTTCCCGGTCCTGAGGTACTCCTCGATCTGCCCGGCGGTGCCCTTGCCGATTCCGGAGATGTTGAGGATCTCGCCTGACTCGACGAGGTCCGCGACGTCGACGGCGAGATCGCCGATGATGCGCGACGAGCGCCGGTAGGAGCTCACGCGGAACACGTTGTCGCCACGGATCTCGAGGATGTCGGCGAGCGAGTCGAAGATGGCTGCGATCTCTCGGTTCTTCATCGTGGCTCCGTGCGGTGGTCGGTGGGGCGGTCGGTGCGGTGGTCCGTGCTTGGCCGCGCCTCGTTGCGCGTCGGTCCGCGGGCGTGCCCCCGGCTCTAGCCCTTGACCACGCCGAGCGGCTTCAGGCGGACGACCCTCTTCGCGATCCCCGCCCTCTCCATGACGTCGACCACCTCGGTCACGTCCTTGTACGCGTCGGGCATCTCCTCGGCGAGCGTGCGCTTGCCCTCGGCCATGACGAAGACGCCGCGGTCGGACATCTCCTGCTCGAGGTTCCTCCCGGCGGCCATCTTCTTCGCCTTCGCGCGAGACATGACCCGTCCGGCCCCGTGGCAGGTGCTCCCGAACGTCTCGCGCATCGTGGCGCCCGTACCGACGCAGACGTACGAGCACGTCCCCATGTCACCGGGCACGAGCACGGGCTGCCCGACCGCCCGGTACGCGTCGGGGACGTCCCTGTGTCCTGCCGGGAACGCGCGGGTGGCACCCTTGCGATGGACGCAGAGCGTGACCTCGCGGCCCTCGACGGTGTGCGTCTCGAGTTTCGCGATGTTGTGGCAGACGTCGTAGAGAAGTCTGAGCCCGAGCGCGGCCTCGCTCGACGCGAGCACCTTCGCGACCGCTCGCTTCGTGAGCGCCATCATGACCTGACGGTTCGCCCACGCGTAGTTCGCCGCGCACGCCATCGCCGCGAGGTAGCGCTTCCCCTCCGGCGACTCGACCGGAGCGCAGGCGAGTTGCCGGTCCGGAAGCTCGATGCTGTACTTCCGCACTGCCTCCTGCATCACCTCGAGGTAGTCGTCGCAGATCTGGTACCCGAACCCGCGCGAGCCGGAGTGAATCTGAAACGCGACCCCGCCCTTCTCGAGCCCGAACGCGCTCGCGATGTACTCGTCGTAGATCTCGTCGATGACGTCGATCTCGAGGAAGTGGTTCCCGGACCCGAGCGTGCCGACCTGGTCGAGCCCGCGCTCGATCGCGCGCTTCCCGACCTTCGAAGGGTCGGCCATGCGCAGCCGGCCGCCCTCCTCTGTGTGGTCGAGGTCGGCATCAGTTCCGAACCCCTTCCTCACGGCCCACGCGGCGCCCTCGACCATGAGGTCGTCGAGGTCCTTCCGATCGAGCTTCCCGATGGCGCCGTGCGAGCCGAGCCCGCAGGGGACGTCGCGGTGGAGACGCTTCACGAGCTCGGGGATCCTGTCGCGGACGTCCCCGAGGCTGAGCTTCGAGGCGACGACACGGACGCCGCAGTTGATGTCGTAGCCGACGCCGCCCGGGGACACGACACCGCCCTTCGCGGGGTCGGTCGCCGCCACGCCTCCGATCGGGAACCCGTAGCCCCAGTGGATGTCGGGCATCGCGAGCGAGGCGCCGACGATGCCCTGGAGGTGCGCGACGTTCGCGACCTGGTCGACGGCCTTCTCCTTCAGGATGTGCTTCATGAGCCGGTCGTCCGCGTAGACACGGCCGGGCACGCGCATCCCGCCCGTCTTCGGAATCTCCCAGACGCACTCGGAGACGCGCAGCATCTCGTGGCTTCCGGCCGTCCAGTGCCCCTCTGCCATCCGTCTCACCCCCTCGGACCTGCGCTCACGCTACGTGTCGAAGATGACACGCACGGCCCAGCTGCCTTCGTCCTCTTCGATCCTGAGATCGTGGTAGGTCGCGGCCTTGAGCTCGGTCTTGATCGCGTGCTTCTCGAGGTCGATCGGCTCGCCCGCGATCTCGGCGCGAATCTCGGCGCGAATCCCGCCCTTGTCCATTTCGGTGATCCTGAACGACGACAGGAGGACGCGCTTCGACTCGAAGACGTACAGGAGCTCGGAGAGCCACCGCACCATCATGTTCTGGAGGTCTTCCGCGCGCGCCTCGACCCGTACCTCACCGCGCCACCCGTCCCCGATCGTGTCGAGGTCGCACACGAGGTCGAACATGCACGCCGCGGCCTTCTCGAACGCCGCCTCCACGCCGTCGGCGGTGAGCGCCATCCCGACGTCCGCGGTGTGGTCGATCTCGGTGTACTCGGGCCGTTCCGCCATGCGTCCCGCCCGTCCCGCCTATCCGGCGCCCCCGCCTCCGCCGCCGCCTCCGCCACCGCCGCCGCCCGTGCCGCCACCCCCGGTGCCGCTCGCGGTGCTCATCGTGCTCCCGGCGACCGCGACCATGCTCGTCATCCCCTCGGAGAGCCCGGCGATGCTCCCGCCCAAACCCTCGCTCATGCGCGCGGCGGAGCCTGCGTACCAGCCCGCGGCGAACGTCCGACCGGCCGCTGCCTCCATCTGCGGGATGAACTGCTCGAGCTGCTTGAGAACCTCCTTCGCGACGCCGAGCGTGACAGCGTACACGAGGAAGTGCTCCCAGAGCACGAGCGCGCCGGGTGGCGCCTCCTCGAGCTGTGAGAAGTGAAGGAGGTACTTCTTGAGCGCCTTCCACTGCTTGAACTCGAGCGCTGCCTCGGGGCTCCGCCGCTTGATGAGCGACGAGAGGACGACGGTCAGGATGGAGACTGCGAACGTGCCCATGGCCCAGAGGTTCTGCGTGACGATGACGATGACGATCGACAGCCCGGCGAAGAGAATCCCGACGACGAGCGCGACGAGCGCCATCGTCGAGCTCTTCTTCTCGAGGACTCCCTGTTCCTCGGCCGAGCGTCTCACGCGCTTCTTCCATTTCTCGAACCAGCGGCGGAACGCCGTCGAGTGCTTCTGAGCGTCCTTCTTGAACGCTTCGAGCGAGAGCGTGTCGCCGACGACCGCGCCCGACGAGAACATGAAAACGAGGAGGCTCGCCTCGTGGTCGGCCACGGCCTCGAGGTTCTTGTTCGTCCACTCGAGCTCGTAGTCGAACTCGGGCTTGCCGCCGAGCTTGTCGAGAAGCCCGCGGTCCTCGTTGTGAATCTCCTGGATCTTGAGGTAGCCGCGGCGCGCGAGGTCCATGAGCGTCGCCACCATGTCGTCGGCGTTGACGAACCCGGAGCGGACGAGGTACCCGACCTCCGCGGGCGGTCGTTCGGAAGGAAGCTCCCGGAAGTAGTCGCCGTCGAACGCGACTTCGTGTTCCTTCCCGAACCGCGAGAAGAGGAGCGCCCACACGCCGAACGCGAGGACCGCGAGGATGCCGGCGACCCAACCGCCCGCGCGGCGGCGCGCGTGGAAACGCGCGACGTGCTCGCGCGCCTCGACGCGTCGGCGGTTCGCGTCCTCGACCCACTCCGCTTCCTCGTTGAACGCCGTGTCCCAGATCTCACCCCTACCCATGACGGTCGCCGCGGGCACGAGATCCGGCGGGAACAGGATGCGCATCTCGACGAACTTCCGTGGCCTCAGGTTGTCGACGCGGAACTTGATCGTCTGACCGTCCACGATCTCGTACTCGCTCGTGAGCTCGGTGTGGAGCCACGCGCGCACGGCGTCCTTGTCGGCGCCCGGCGGAAGACGGATCGTCCCCGTGACGTGCGCGACGCCCTTGTCCCAGTCGTCCCCGATGAACTTCCAGTAGAGCTGGGCGTGGTCGTCGTAGACGGTGACTGCGTCGTGGACGATGTAGTGGATGACGAAGGTGCGCTCCTCGTCGTCGGCCCGGTAGAACCACTTCCCGTAGACGGAGTCGCCCTCGTAGTCGTAGTCGACCCAGTAGGTTCCTGGCGGTCTGTCGTCATCGAGCTCGCTCGCGGAGCCGAGCCTGTACGGCGTGTCACCCTCGCCGATGACGAAATCCCTGATGTCGACCCTGCCGCCTCCGGCGACCCTCGCCTTCTCAACTTTGTAGAAGGCGAACGTGAAGTCGTCGTCGAAATCGAACGTGCGCCTCTCCATGAAGTGGAGGCTCCCGTCCATCTGCACGGTGACGTCGATGTCGACGCGGGGGATCTTGTAGTCCTTCGCGTGGCCCGAGCCCGGCGCCAGGAGCGCGGCGGCAATGACGAGCGCGAGCGTGAGCGCAGCAGACGTCCTTCTCATCCTGCCCTCCTCGTGGGTCTCCCGCCGGGACGCGACGGTCGTCTCTCGCACCACGTTACCACCGCAGGTCGCGCCTGCAAGCACGGATTCCGGGCCCGACGCTCGGGCGCGCCGGCCGCCCCACGCGCAAAGAGGCCGCGTCGCTCCGACGCGGCCCCTCGAATCACTCGCAACGCCCCCGGCGGCACCGCCGCGCAGCCTCGCGCTACCCCTTCGTCGCGATCGGCACGTCCTTCATCAGCAGGTACGGGAAGTAGTGGCTCCCGAAGAACCCCAACCTCCCGACGAGCTCGACGTCGCTCGAGATCTCGAGGAGGTTGTCCTTCAGGAGCTTGTAGATGTTCCCGGAGACCATCGTGTCCTTCACGCGGCCGGTGGTCTTTCCGTTCTCGATCTTGAGCCCGTAGGCGACGTTGCCTGCGAAGTCACCCGCGGTGAGGTTGCTCATGAGGACACCCATGATGCTGTCGACGATGACGCCGTCCTTGATCCCCGCCACGAGCTCCTCGTGTGGCTTCTCCCCTCCCGCCATGACCCAGTTCGTGACCTCGGGCGCGGGGACCTTGCCCAGGTCCTTCGTGAGGACGAGCCGCTTCGCGCGGAGCGCGTTCCCGGTCCGCGGGAGGTCGAGCTTCTTCGCCGTCCGGAGATCGGTGAGGAAGTTCTTCAGGACCCCGTTCTCGACGACAGCGGTCGTCTGCATCGGCGCGCCCTCGTCGTCGAACGGCGCTGCTTCGTACCCGTTCTTCAGGAGGCCGTCGTCGTGGATCGTGACGCGCTCGTCGAAGACGGTCTCGCCGATCTTGCCCTCGAGGGGCGAGATCCCCCGGTCGACGATCGATCCGGAGACGCCGAGATAGAGCGTCATGAACACGTCGGCCACGGCGCTGGGCGTGAAGAGGACCGTCGTCGGGCCCGTCTTCGTCCCGACGTTCGTGCGGCCGAGTTTGAACTGCGTGAGCACGTCATGGACGAGCTTCTCGGGCTCGGTGTCGACGACCGTCGAGCCGAAGTAGCCGCCGGCGTCGAGCATGTTCGTTCCCTCGATGAGCCGGCCACCCAGGTAGTGCTTGTAGAGCGTGCGCTTGAACGTCGCGTCGAATCCCTCGGACGTCGCGACCCGGATCTCCTGCAGATCGACGAACGTGCCGCCCCCGATGTTGATCTCGCTCTCGTAGTCGAGGACCTGCGCGATCTCGGCTTCGGTCTGTTTGATGGCCGTGTCGACCTCGAACTCCCGAACCTCACCGCTGGCGGCGCACACGTCCGGCAGCTCCGAGGCCCCCGCGAACTCGAACGCGGCCTTCTCACCAAACGCCGACGTCGCGATCGCGTCGTCGACGATGCGGTCGGTGTCATCGAGCTTCGTGGTCGTCGCGAGCCCGGTCCTCCCGTCCTTCACGAGCCTCAGCGTCGCGCCCTTCTCCTCGGTTCGCGAGACTCCCTTGAGCCTCCCGGTCTCGAAGTCGACAGACGTCCGGAGCGAGTTCAGGTAGAAGACCTCGCAGCCCGAGGCGCCCTTCGCCATCGCTTTCTCGATGATCTTCCTCACCTTACTCACCTCCGATCACGACGTTCTGGATTCTGACGTGCGGCGCGCCGTGGCTGGTCTGGAGCGGGAACTGGCCGGACTTGCCGCAGCCGCCGGGACCGTCGTGTGACGCCTGGTCGTTCCCGATCATGTCGATGTTCTCGAGCGTGACGAAGACGTTCCCCGTCAGCGTGACGTCGCGGACCATTTCGGCGAGCTTGCCGTCCCTGATCATGCAGGCGTTCGCCGCGGTGAACGTGAACATCTCGCCGTTGGTCTGGCCGCCCTGGGCCGAGATCGCGTAGACGCCGAGCTCGATGTCCGCCAGCATCTCCTCGAAACTGCTGGCCCCGTTCTCGATGACCGTGTTCCGCATGCGGCAGACCGGCTCGAAACGGTAGTCGATCGCGCGCGCGTTCCCCGTGGGCTCCTCGCCCATCCTGCCCGCCGTCTCGCGGGAGTGGAGCCGCCCGACGAGCGCGCCATCGCGGATGAGGTAGGTCTTCTGCGTCGGCACGCCCTCGTCATCGTAGACGAGGTAGCCGCGATGCCCCTTGTCGAGCCCGGTGTCGTAGACGTTCAGGATCGGTCGACCGAACTCGCGGCCGAGCTTCATGACCTCCTGGAGGTTCTTGTCCTCGTAGACGTTGTCGCCCTCCGAGAGGTGGCCGAACGCCTCGTGGATGAACGTGCCGCCGAGCCTCGGATCGAGGATGACGGTGTACTCACCACCCTTGACCTTCGGGGCCTCGAGCTTGCCGAGCGAGATCTCGCTGACCTCGTCGATCTTGCCCTCGAGCCCGAGGACGACGCCGAAGTCGTCGCTCGATCCGAACGGAACCGAGAAGTACTGCGAGTCGCCGTCCTTCGCCGCGATCGGCGTCACGGCCCCGCCCAGGTCGATCCTCTCCTGATAGACGAGGCTCCCCTCGGAGTTCGCGAACCAGAACTTGCGGCTCCGGTCGAAGTAGCGGGTCGACGTGCTCACGATGCGCTCGTCGTACCCGAGAGCCCGTTCGTTGTACGCCTTCAGGATCTCGACCTTCTTCTCGAGCGGCACCTCGCGGGGATCGCTCTTGAGGTCGAGGAGGACGTCGTCGCGCACGGGCTCGACGGGGGCGAGTTCGCTCGTCTCGGCACCGACGAGTTTCGCCTGGTCGATCGCGTTCTGCGCGAACTCCTCGATTCGGTCGAGGCTGTTGAACGACGCGAAGCCCCAGCCACCCTTGTGGAGCGCGCGCACGTTCCCGCCGAAATCGACCTTCCTCCCGAGATCCTCGAGCCTGGGGCCGCTGAACGTGACCCTGGACTCCTCGGTCTCCTCGACGTGCGCCTCGAGGTAGTCGCACTGCGAGGCGAACTTCTTGATGACCTGTTCCAGTCGGTCCTTCATGTGCCTCTCCCTGGTGAGCGGACGCGCCCGGGAGACAACCCCGCGCGCTACTCGCTGATGATCTTGATCTCGTGCGTGATCGTGGTCGCCTTCGAGAGCACGTTCCCGAGGGTGCAGTACTTCTCCTCTGCGAGCCTCACCGCCTTCTCGGCCTTGCCACGGTCGATGCTCTTCCCGGTGATCACGTACTCGATGTGGATGCCGTCGTACCCGGACGGCGCGGCGTTGATCGGCTTCGCCTCCGCGTTGACCTCGAAGTCGAGCACCTCCTGGCGCATCTTGAGGAGGATCTCGATGACGTTCATTCCTGTGCAAGCGGCGAGCGCCACGATCGGAAGCTCCGCCGGTCGGTACCCTTTCCCCTCACCGCCTCCTTTGACGCTCGCGTCGAACTTGATGTCGCGCCCGCTTCCGTCCCAGCCGTCGAACTCGAACCCCTTGATCCACTTCACTTTCCCGACGAACATCGCAGCTCTCCTCTCTGTGACCCTCTTGTGACCCTCCGAAGTGACTCACGGTTGCGTCTGACGCAGTTCGGCCCGGGCGTCGACCCGGGCCCGGCGGCTGCCGTCCTACATCATCGGGATGCGGTACGCGAAGCTCAGGGCGAGCGTGAGGACGCTCCCGTCGATCGGCTCCTCCAGCTCGACCGCCGCGAGCCCGATGTTGGCCTCGTCGTACTTCACCATGGCGTACTCGACCCGGAGCTCGACGATCCACCGGTTCGACATCACGAAGTCGACCCCGCCGTAGAAGAACGGGCCGATGCCGGAGAGCCTCGTGAAGAGAGCGGACTGGGCCGGATCGTCGGTCTCGAGGGCGAGCTTCGCTCCGCCGATCCCGACGAACGGCTGCAGGCTCTCATCGTGCATGAAGATGAAGCGGCCG
>JALGVN010000061.1 GCA_025774645.1 bacterium | reverse complement strand
GAGGGTCAGCCGCTCGGCGAGCGTGTCCTTCACGATCCCCACGTCGCGGACGCGGATCTGCCTGCCGAAGGAATCGGACGCGATGACGTGGTCCTCGATGTCCGTGAGGTCCTCGAACTCGCCGAGGATGCGGACGATGTACTCGCTCGAGCCGAGGTCGATCGTCCCGGCCGGGACGTTCAGATTCCGCGCGGCGAGCGACGCGACCACCGCTCCAATGGGGAGGTTGTACGCCGCGAGGCGGTCGCCGTCGACCTCGACCCAGATCTCGCGTTCGCGCGTTCCCACGATGTCGACCGACTTGACGTGGCGCGCGTCGAGGACCTCTTCCCGGAGATCCTCGGCCACCTCGCGGAGGACGGTGTCGCTCACCTCGCCGCCGATCGAGATCGAGAGGATCGGGATGACCTCGCCGAGCTTGATCGGGATGACCTCGGGCGCGTTGACCTCGCTCGGGAGTTCCGGCCTCGCGGCGTCGACCGCCGCGCGAAGGTCGAGGATCCGTTTGTCGAAGTCGTCGTCGGAGAGGCCCGGCTTGAACCTAACGTTGACGACGGTGCGGCTCTCCCCCGACCTCGATTCGATGCTCTCGACGTCCTCGACCGTCTCGATCTCGTCCTCGAGCGGTTTCGTGACGAGCGTCTCCATCTCCTGGGGCGACACCCCGGGGTAGATCGCGACGACCACGGCCTCGTTCATGTTGACGTCGGGGAGCATCTCGGCGGGCATGCTGAAAAAGGTGTACACGCCGACGAGGAGAACCCCGATGAAAACGAGGTTCACGAGGACCGGCTGTCGGACGGAGAACTCACCTATCGTCATCGGAGACCGCTCCCTGCTGATCGGGGGCGCCGCTCAGATCCGCGGCCGTCCCTTCTCTCGCGGCTCGCCGCGGGAGGTTCTTCACGTCGATGCGGGTCCCGTCGGAGAGCTGGTCGTAGCCGAGCGAGACGACGAGATCGCCGCGCTCGAGCCCCGACGCGACCACGACCCGCGCGCCTACCACCTTGCCGAGCAACACCTTCCGGAGCTGCGCGAGCGTGTCCGCGGCGACGAAGATCGCGGGCTCGCCGAAACGCTCGATCACCCAGTCCCGCTCGATGACGATCACGTTCTCTATGTCCGCGGTAGCGATCGTGACCTCGGCCACCATCCCGCCGCGGAGCCGCCGTCCCTCGTTCCTGAGGACGACGCGGACCGGGTAGGTCTTCGAGAGATCGTCGGCGCGAGGCCCCACGTACTCGATGGTGCCCGCGAACGTCATGTCGAGGTACGCACGGACTCGCACCTTGGCGGAACGCCCGGGCCGGACCTCGACGACCTGGTCTTCGTTGAGACCGAGCTCGATCTCGAGCCAGGAGTCGTTCACCACGCGCGCGACCGGCGTACCGAGCCCGACGAGCTGTCCCTCCTCCGCGTGGACGAACGCGACGACGCCGGCGATCGGCGATACGATCCGGGCGTTCCTGAGCTGACGCTGCGCGCTCCCGAGTCCCGCCTCGGCGGCCATGTATCCGGCGCGAGCGGCCTTGGCCAGGCGCTCGGTCGTCTCGTGGTCGGCGTCGGGAATGTCGCCGCTCTCCCAGAGCGTCGTCGCCCGTCTCAGGTTCGACTCGGCGTTGGCCAGGTCGGCCTCCGCGAGAAGGAGCTGCGCCTCCGCCTGCTTGACGCCGAGCGCCGCGAGCTCCTCGTCGAGAAGCACGAGCGTCTGCCCCTTCTCCACCCGCTGCCCGACCTTGACCGGCACGTCCTTGACCTGCCCGTTCGCCTCGGCGCTGATGAGGACGTCGTCCCTCGCGACGATCGTGCCCGTCGCGGCGATCGTCGCCGTCACGGATCCCGTATCGACCGCGTGGACCTCGACCGGAACGGCCGGCGCGCGGGCGCCCTCGGGAGGTCCCCCCCTCCCTCCGCACCCCGACAGCACGACGACTGCCAGAGCGGCGAAGGTGACTGCGAGTGCGAACGTTCTCCTCATGGTGTCTCTCCGGATGTGGTAGGCGGCTCCCCGAGCAGGCGCTCCGCGGCGGCGAACGCGAGGAACGCCTCGTAGAGCGCGTCGACGTAGCCCACCCTGCTTCGGTCGCTGAGAACCTGCCCGTCGACGAAGTCCGTGTACGGGGCCATGCCCTCATTGTAGAGGTTCGTGACTGACCTGAGATTGTCTTCCGCCTGGAGCATCTGCTTCTCCGCGGCGGCGAGGAACTTCATGTTCGACGTGATCGTGGCGACCGTGTTCCTGAGACCGGCCACGAGGGCGCGCTCGGCGTCCTGCTGGCGGTTGAGCGCAGCGAGGTGCGACCGCTTGCTCTCCTGATAGTCGGAGTGGTTCTTCATGCTCGTGAAGACCGGGATGTCGAGCGCGAGCCTGACCGACCAGGCGGTGGCGTCGTCGGGCGCGAGGTCGCCGTCAGCCTTCCAGCCGTAGCTCCCGCCCGCCGAGAGCGATGGGTAGAACGCGCCCCTCGCGATCGCGACCGTCGCCTCGCTCGCGCGCGCGGCGTCCGAGAGGGTGAGGAAGTCCGGGCTGCCGGCCAGGAGCGCCCGCGCCTCCTCCTCGGAGATCTGGTCGTCCGTGATGAGCCACTCGTAGCGCCCGTAGAGGACGTCGAGATCGCTGCGCGTGATCCTCTCGAGCTCGTACTCCGAGTCGAGCGCCACGCCGAGCACGTTCGAGAGCCCCGTCCGCGTGAGCACGACCGCGTTCTCCGCATCGGCGAGACCCTTCTCGTCGTTCGCGAGGACGACCTCCCAGCGGAGCACCTCCGCGAGCGGGACCAGGCCGACCTCGTTCTTCCTGCGGGCCGCCATCACGTGGCCCTCGGCAGCCTCCACCGCGTCGCGAGTGACCTCGACGAGCGCCTCCGCTCGAAGCACCTGGAAGTACGCCCGCTTCGTGTCGAACGACACGTTCCTCTCCGACGACGAGACGGCGTGCATCCTCGCGTCCCTCGCCGCAGACGCCGCCCCCACGCCCGCCCAGAGCTGCCCGTTGTAGAGCGCCATCTGTGCGCTGAAGCCCGTCTCGTAGGTCGTCTCGTAGAGGAACGGCTCCACCTTGACCCCGATCTCCTCGAGGAAGTCGAGCGAGGAGTTCGCGCGCCGGAAGGTCTCGGGGTCGACCCGGGTGGCCGTCGACGAAAAGAAGATCTGCGGACCGAGCGACGCGCTGGCGCTCCGGGCCGCCCACTTCGCGGCCTCGTACTCCTCCTCGGACGCCTTGAGCGAGAGATTGCCCGCGTGCGCGATCGAGAGCGCCTCCGCAAGCGTGAGGACCTCCGCGGCCGCGGGCTCGGCGGTCGCGCATGCGACCGCGACGATGACCGCGAGGACCGCCGGGATCGCGACGACGGGCGTCCTCCAGGCTGCGGCCTCAGACCGTGGCATCTCCCTCCTCCCCGGAAGAACACATCCTCCGCTTTCGCCTGGGGGCGAAGCGTGTCAGAGATGATATCACTGCATTCTAAGGACTATACACTGGCAGGACGCGAGGAATCAAGGAGCAGAGCGCTCCGTGGCCGTGCGACGGACCTCGCGACGACTCACGCGAGCGCCCCCGCGACGGCCGATGCGCGTCAGAACCGCATCAGGTAGGAGATCTTGATGCCGGAGGTCGGCTCGAGAGCGTCGACGCTGTCCGATTCGCCCTCGAGAACCTGGTTGTAGACCACGTAGAACCAGCTGCCGGGACGGTACTCCCAGCTGTAAAGGAACTCGAAGGCGTAGCGGTCGTATTCGTCGTCGTACAGCTCGCCTTCGTCGTCGAGGGTCTCCCGGACGTGCATCCCGCGGAAGATGCCCCGGAGGTTCATCGTGCTCGTGAACCTGTAGTTCGCCAGGACGTCGCCGATGAACCAGTCGAGGTCCTCGTACTCCCTCAGAAAGACGCCGACCGTCTCTAGCTCGATGGTCAGCGCTTCGACCGGCTGGAGACGCGCGCCGACCTTCCCACGGTAGTAGTCGGAGTTGTGGTAGTCGCCGCCGTGGAACGAGAAGACCCAGCCGGACCACTGCGTCGCGTTGAGCACGACGTACGCCGTGCCGATGAGCGCGTCCGGGTACTCGGGGTAGTTGACGGCGTCGTGGTTCCTGTTCGCCTCGACCCCGACGATCGTGCCGCCGCGGAAGAGCGTGGAGTACTCCCCGCCGTACCAGTACTCCTGCATCTCGTCGTCGAGTCCGTCGTACCGCCCGGCCCAGACGACAGTGTCGGACCACTCGGTCGGACCGCCTTCGTGGTCGAACCGCTTCCAGACGTGGCCGTTCGCGCCGTACCGACCTCGCCAGTCCGGGCGGATGAACCCCGTCTTCGTGTCGAACTCCTCGCCGACCCACTCGATCTCGCCTGAGCTGTCCATCTTCGGAGTGTCGTACGACCAGTTGATCGCGTAGGCCTCGTCGTGCCCCTTCTCGCCGGAGTTCCACGTCCCAGCGGCGAGCCCGGTCAGGCGGAGGTTCGTGGTCACGTTCGCGGCCCCGGTGAGAGCCCCGACGCGGCTGTAGACCCCCCGCTGCTCGCGGTTCGCCCCGAACGCGCCGAGGGTCGCGTTCCCGCCGAAGTTGTGGCGGTACACGAGCGCCGTGTGTTCGTTCGCGCGCGGAGCGAGGAGGTTCCCGTCCGCGTCCTCGAGTGGCGTCCCGTACTCGTCGCGCGGGAGATCGTCGGAACGCACATGGAAGATCGCGAAGTCACCCTGCCCGATCTTCCCTGTGCCCTTGGCACCGTAGGTGATGTCCTCCATCCGGCGCGTGTAGAGGAGCGGGAGCGGCAAGCGGAAGATGTTGAGGTTCTCCGAGAAGAACGGACGCCGCTCCTCGAGGAAGAGCTCGTTCCCGGTGAGGTTGATCTCGTTCGGGTCCGACTCGATCTGGGCGAAGTCCGGGTTGATCGTCGCGTTCAGCGTGACGTTCGTGACCGGCGCGTACTCGATGTCGAGCCCCGCGTCGGGGTGGAGCCTCCAGTCGGAGTCGAAGTCGTCGTCCGTCCGGTACGGGTTGTACGGGTCGTGAGCCGTCAGGAAGTACGGCCGCACCTCGAGCGCGTAGGGGCTTGCGACCCCCGAGAGCCCGTTCAGCACCCCGTAGAACGAGGAGTCGAGCGTCCCGCCGTCCTTGTTCGACCAGCTGGTGAACTCCCTGTGGGGCCGTTCCGATCTCCTGAAGTCGACGCCCCACGTCATTTCGTCGCCGCCGGCATACCTGAGGGCGTTGAACGGGATCGCGAACTCGGCGAACCACCGGTCGTCGTGCCGCGACGTCTCCACGTCCCACACCGCGTCCCACCCGACGTCGACCGAGCGCCCGCGCTCGCTCACGTGGAAGTCCTTCTTGGTCCCGAGCGCCGACGCCGCGAGCACGTAGGAGCTCTTCCTGTCGTGGAACGTGTCGAGGGCGATCGCGACCATGTCGTCCTCGCCGAGCTCGTCCGCGTCGCGCTGCGCGACCGCGGCGGAGAGCCTGTCCATCGCCTCCTCGCGGCATTCGAACGCCACGTAGAGGTTCGCCTCGTCGTAGCAGACGCGGACGATGGTCTCCTGGGTCGGGACGTCGCCCTGCCCCTGCCGGAGGTAGAAGTCGTCCGCCACGTCGCACTCCTGCCAGCACGGATCGTCGAGGTCGCCGTCGATCACGGGAGCCGTTTCGACGCGGTGCGCGCCGATCGCCTTCTCCGCGCCTGCGCCGTCGCCCGCGGCGTCCTGGGACCGTCCCGCGGACGCGAGGCAGAGGAGCCCGGCCAGCGCGAGCACGAGCGGCGCCAGGTGTCTCGGGTGTCGGATGTGGAGCTCGTCCTTCACCGTCCTCACTCCTCCGATGGCTTCCCCACGATGGCGAGCATCTCGTCGTGGATGCGGCCGTTGCTCGCGGCGACGTCGCCCTGCCGGTGGTCCCACCGGCCGCCGGCGAAGTTCGTCACCGTCCCTCCCGCCTCACGGACGATGATCCCGCCCGCCGAGACGTCCCACGTCTTCAGTCCCATCTCCCAGAACCCGTCGAGCCGCCCGGCCGCCACGTACACGAGGTCGAGCTCAGCCGACCCCGCGCGGCGGACTCCGCGCACCGAGAGGATGAACCGGTTCAGGTTCGCCAGGTTGTTGTCGGTCTCCTCGGACCGGTCGTAAGGGAACCCCGTCGCGACGATCGACTCGTCGAGGCTCCCTGCTTTCGACACGCCGATGGGCTCGCCGTTTAGCGTCGCTCCCGCCCCCCTCTCGGCCGCGAAGAGCTCGTCCCGGAGCGGGTCGTAGACGACGCCGGCGACGAGCTCGCCCCGCTCCTCGACGGCGATCGCGATCGAGAAGAAGGGGTAGCCGTGCGCGAAGTTGTTCGTCCCGTCCAGAGGGTCGACGATCCAGACGCGGTCGCGCTCGCCCTGCTCGGGCGCGCTCTCCTCGGCGATGATGAGGTCGTCGGGGTACGCGCCCCGGATGGCCCGAAGGATGATCTCCTCTGAGGCGCCGTCGCACGTGGTCACGAGCTCGCGCCGGCCCTTG
Organism: bacterium; assembly: GCA_025774645.1. Taxonomy (GTDB): domain Bacteria; phylum Joyebacterota; class Joyebacteria; order Joyebacterales; family Joyebacteraceae; genus JALGVN01. The sequence goes on along the minus strand of JALGVN010000061.1, from coordinate 4,266 downwards.
GTCGTGATCCCGGTCGGGCCCGCGAAGCCGTCTCTCAGAACCTGGCCCGCCTCCCTGGCGGCCTCGACCGCCAGCCTCGTCGTGTCGTTCACCGGATGAGCCTCCCCCTCAGGTGTGCCGAACGGCGGACCGGACCGGTTCCGAGCCCGCCGATGGCTCCGCGTTGTGGCGTGCCGGCAATCCTACCGACCGCGCGCCTCCCGGACAACGCCAATCCCGCCTCCGGACGCGCGCTGACCGGGCTCCCGCCGGGCTCCCGCCGGGCTCCGCCGGGCTCCTCAGAGGCAACCTCCAGAGCCGACCGGGGCCTAGCCGGGCGACTGGATTGCCCCTCAGCCGGCGGACCTTGACCGGGCCGGTTCGCCGGAGTATAGTCGCCCGCGAGCAAGCGAGCAGTCGGCCCGCCGGTTCCGGCCCGTGGCACGCCGGGTGTCGGCGGCCGAATGTCATTCACCACACGAGCGCAACGCTCGAAGGACAGGAGCAAGCAATGAGACGTGCGATGTCCATCGTCTCCCTGGCGATCCTGGCGGTCCTCCTCCTCGGGAGCATCGCGCAGGCCGGCGAGACCTTCAAGACGGTCCTCCCGAACAACGGCCTCACGGTCGTCATCAGGGAGAACCACTCCTCCCCCGTCGTGAGCCTCCGGTGCTACGTCAAGTCCGGTAGCATCCACGAGGCGGAGTACCTCGGCTGCGGCCTCACCCACTACATCGAGCACACGATCAGCGACGGCACCACGACGCGCACCCTCCAGGACATCGAGGAGGAGATCGACGCCATGGGTGGCGGCTACAACGCCTACACGACGAAGGACCACGCCTGCTACTACGTCGAGACCTCGAGCGAGCACTTCGACCAGGCGCTCGACCTCCTCGCCGACCAGATGATGAACGCGACGTTCCCGGCCGAAGAGGTAGAGGCGCAGCTCGGCGTCATCACGCGCGAGATCAACATGGGCTACGACGAGCCCGGCCGCCGCATCTACAACATGTTCGGCGAAGTCATGTTCCGGGAGCACCCGACGAAGTACCCGGTCATCGGGCACATCGAGAACTTCGTGAACAACACGCGCGAGGACCTGCTCGACTACCACGGCCGGATGTACGTTCCGAACAACATGGTCTTCGTCGCGGTCGGCGACTTCGATCAGGCCGAGGCACTCGAGAAGATCGAGACCGCGTTCGCCGAGTTCGAGCGGAAGCCGCTCGAGATACGGGCCCTCACGAGCGAGCCTCCGCAGCTCGGCCGCCGGGTCAGGCGCGAGGAGCGCGACCTCGACATGGCCTACGTCCTCATGGGATTCCACACCGTGCCGCTCGCGCATCCCGACCTCTATCCGCTCGACGTCTTCTCGCACATCCTCTCCGAGGGGAACAGCTCCCGGCTCTACCGGAAGCTCGTCGACGAGCTCGGTCTCGTCTACAGCGTGACGACCTGGTCGCACACCCCCTCGTACGACGGCGGGACCTTCGCCGTCTCGATGACGATGGACCCCGCGAACGTCGACGCCGCAATCGAGACCGCGATTGCGGAGATCTACAAGTTCAAGAAGGAGAAGGTCAAGAAGAAGGAGCTCAAGAAGGCCAAGAAGCTCAAGGCCGCGGAGTTCTGGTTCGGCCAGCAGGACATGGAGAGCCTCGCGTCGAGCCTCGGGAGATCCGAGGTCACGTCCGGCAACCCGGACTTCGACGAGCTCTACGCGGCCCACATCCAGGACGTCACGGCCAACGAGATCGTCGATGTGGTCAACAAGTACTTCTACGATGACAACATCGGGGTCGCGATCCTCGAGCCGCCGTCGGAGACGAGCGGCATCCCGATGGCCGCCGCTGAGACGCCGGACGTCGGCGAGATCAAGAAGTACGAGCTCGAAAACGGGCTCACCGTTCTCGTGAAGGAGAACCACACGATCCCGATTGTGTCGCTCGGCAGCTACACGTTCGGCGGCGCGCGCTTCGAGGACGCCGACCAGCACGGCATCGGCAACTACGTCGCGCAGATGATGCCGCGCGGGACGAAGAAGAGGAGCGGCGAGAAGATCGCGCAGGAGATCGACGCGATGGGCGCCTCCTTCAGCACGTCGGCGAACCATACCAGGATCGAGGCCGAGATGACGGTCCTCTCGGAGGACCTCGCTCGCGGGATCGACCTCATGGCCGACGTCGTCATGAACCCCAAGTTCGACGCGAAGGAGATGGACAAGGAGCGCGAGCTCATCGCGGCTTCGATCCTCGCGAGGGCCGACAACTGGACGACCGACGCGATGGACAGAATGCTCGTCGAGCTCTACCCGACGCATCCGTACGGAAGGTCTCCCGTGGGCACGGCCGAGTCGGTGGCCGCGCTCACGCGCGATGATCTCGTCCGGCACCACGACAGGTACGTGAGGCCGAACAACACGGTCGTCACGATCTTCGGCGACGTCGACGCGGACTCTGCCATCACCCTCGCGCGTAAGTACTACGGCAAGTGGAAGACGGGCGAGGAGGCCAGTCCCGGCAGGGTCACGGAGGCCGCGCGCCGTGAGGCCGAAACGCTCACGAGCTACCACAGCCGATCTCAGACGGTCATCTTCATGGGCTACCGGGGCATGCCGTACGACTCCGGGGACCGCTACGCCATGGACGTCCTGGACGCCGTGACGTCGGGGATCTACATGCCCGGCGGGTGGCTCCACTCCGACCTCAGGGGGAACGGTCTTGTCTACGTCGTCCACGCGTACAACTGGACGGGGCTCGACGCCGGGTACTTCGGCATCTACGCCGCGACCTTCGACGACGCGCTCGACCAGGCGCTCGAGATCATCGACAAGTACATGACGAAGATCGTCGAGGAGACGGTTCCGAGCGAGGAGATCGCGAAGGCGAAGCAGCTCTGCGTGATCACGAAGCAGACGTCGCAGCAGACGAGCCAGTCGCAGGGCAAGACCGCCGCCATCTCCGAGCTCTACGGACTCGGGTACGACTACGAGGAGAAATACGACGAGGGCATTCAGAGAGTGACGGCGGCTGACGTCAAGCGCGTCGCGGAGAAGTACCTGGAGAACCCCGTGACGATCCTCAGGAGACCGAAGCCCGAGGAGCACACGTCGACCGACTAGCCGGCGACGCTCGAGAGACCGCCCGGTCCCGGAATCGACGGGCCCGGTGACAGGACGGCACCACGACGAAGCGCCCGGCGGACGTCCCGTCGGGCGCTCTTCTTTGACTCAGTCGAACCCTGGAATCGAATCCCCGGTGCGGCGCTCACGAGCGCCGGGGCGTCCCTCACATGCCGGACGGTCGCTCGCGCCCCGCGGCGGGCTCCGCCTGGATCTCCTGGACGGCGCCGACCTTCTTCCCCTCCCGGTGCCTCTTCCAGAACCGGACGACCACCTCCACGATCAGAATCGCCGCGATCCCGCAGCCGATCCCGAGCGCAGCTCCGGCGGCCGTGTCGAGCGGGTAGTGCACGCCGACGTAGACACGCGAGTACGCGACCGCTCCGGCGATGATGTAGAAGACGGGCGCGAGCCTCGGGAAGCGCCACCTCACGACCGTCGCCATCGCGAACGAGTTCGCCGCGTGGGCCGACGGGAACGAGAACGCCTTCGAGCATCCGATCAGGAGCCGGAACTGGTCCTCCGCGAAGACGTTGCACGGACGGATGCGCCCGACGAGCGGTTTCAGGAAGCTGCAGGAGAGCTGGTCGGCGAAGGTGACCGCGAGGATGAGCATCACCACGGCCATCCTCCCACGCTTGCCTCCCCAGATGAGGAGAGCGACCACCATGACGCCCAGGATCGGGTACCAGTTCTCCTGCTCGGTGAGGGCGGGCATCACCGCGTCGAGAACGGGGTGTGTCAGCCTCGCGTTCAGGAGCAGGAAGAGGTCGGAGTCGATCGCGGCCAGCCAGCCGATCATTGCGCCGCCTTGTCTCGCCAGCCCGCGGGCTCGCGCAGTTCGCCGGGGTCGGCCTCAGGATCGTGGAGCCGGTCCCACCGGAGCCGGTAGACGACGAGCTCGTCGCCGCCAGAGATCACGTTGTCCTCAAGGACGACCCGGTGGAGCGGCTCGAAGACCGCCCTCTGCTTGACCATCTCGGGATACCAGGTCGGGAAGAGCACCGCGTAGTCCGGGCGCTCGTCCCTCAGGAAGTTCATCACCGCCCGGTCCCGGAGCGGTTCCTCCTTCATGTACTCGAGGACCGCCGGCGAGATGAGCCCGACAGTGTCTAGGATCTCCCTCCCCGAGAAGTACGCGATCGCGCCGACGTCGTTCGTGG